>CATPBV010000218.1 GCA_955652345.1 uncultured Solirubrobacteraceae bacterium
GACCTACACGGCCGGCACCGCGAGGAACGTGGTCCGGTTCCGCGACACGGTCGCGCGGGATGCTGGGAACGCGATTCACCAGTTCGAGAACTTCATCAGCAAGAACACTCAGTAGCGGCCGGCATGCGAGCGCGGAGCGTCCCCTTTGCGTAGGCCGGCGGCGACCGCGGGCAGCTCGTCCCGCTCGATCGCGTCGCGAAGGTCGCTCATCAGCGCTCCGATGAATGTCAGGTTGTGGAGCGTCACGAGCCGCAGCGCGGTCAGCTCGCCCGCCCGCAACAGGTAGTGGAGGTAGCCCCGGGAGAAGCCGGGACCGCAAGCCGGGCACGGACATCCGGGCTGGATCGGCTCGGCGCTCTCCCGCCACTGGGCCTTGACCAGATCGACCCGCCAGCGGCTCTCGGGGTCCGGCACGAGCGCTACGCCGTGACGCCCTAGGCGCGTCGGCAGCGCGCAGTCGAACGTGTCGATTCCGAGCTCGACGCCGGCGATCAGGTCATCGACGTCGCCGATGCCGAGCAGGTGGCGCGGGCGGTCCGGAGCGGCGCGCTCGAGATCCGCGGCGCACCACGAGACGACCTCGTGCATCTGGGCCTTGTCCTGGCCGAGCGAGCCTCCGATCGCCATCCCGTCGCATCCGCCTGCCGCGACCGTCGCTGCCGACTCCTCGCGGAGGTCGCGCTCGACCCCGCCTTGGACGATGCCGTACACCGCCTGGCCCGGCAAGCCATTGTCGGCGTGCCATCGCAGGCAGCGCTCGAGCCAGCGGTGCGTCCGCTCCATCGAGCGCGCGGTGTAGTCCCGGGAGACGTGGAACGGCGTGCACTCGTCGAACACCAGCGCGATGTCCGAGCCGAGGGCGGCCTGGACGGCCATCGATGTCTCCGGGCCGAGAAAGCGCTCGACCCCGTCGACATAGGAGCGAAAGCGCACGCCCTGCTCCTCGATCGCGAGGATCGCGCCCGAGGGCTCAGCAGCCCGCTCCGAGCCGCCACCGCCTGCGGCAAGATCGGCTCCGGCTCTGCTCGCGCCGCGGCGGCCGCGGCCCTTGATCTCGTCCGCCACCCCGCCGTGGCCCATCGAGAAAACCTGAAAGCCCCCCGAGTCCGTGATGATCGGCCCGCTCCAGCGCATGAACTCGTGCAACCCGCCGAACCGCTCCACCAGCTCCGGGCCAGGCGCCAGGAACAGATGGAAGGTGTTCGCGAGGATCAGCTCGTAACCGAGCGCCGCAACGTCGCGCGGCTCGAGCGTCTTGACTGCGCCCTTGGTCGCGAGCGGCACGAACGCGGGGGTTCGAACCTCTCCATGAGCAAGGTGCAGCGTGCCCGAGCGCGCGGCGGAGCTGGACGAACGGGCGCGGATCGTGAACACGGATGATGTTTACTAGGCGGCGCCGGATGTCGCACGACGAGAGGATCCTCACCACTTGTCCGAGGGACTGCTATGACGCCTGCGGCATCGAGGTGGCCATTCGCGACGGCGTGATTCGCCATGTCCGCGGCGATCGCGATCACCATGTCAGCCGTGGGCGCCTGTGCACGAAATGCGCGACGGCGTACAACGGAGTGCTGCTCGACCCAGACGCGCGGCTGCTGACGCCGCTGGGGCGCGACGGCCCGAAGGGGAGCGGCCGCTTCAAGGCGCTTTCTTGGGAGCAAGCACTCGACGAAATAGCGTGTCGGCTTTCGGCGATCGTCAGCACCAGCGGCGCCGACAAGATCCTCGGCGCCCACTACACCGGCACGTTCGCGCTGCTTGGCTACGACTTCCCGACCCGCTTCATGCGCCGCCTGGGAGCGCGGGAGGTGGATCCGGACACGATCTGTAACAAGGCCGGCCACGTCGCGCTCGAGTACCTGTACGGCACTTCGCTGGACGGCTTCGACCCGCGGAGCGCGCGCGACGCTGCCTGCATCCTCGTGTGGGGCGCAAATCCATCGGCGTCGGCGCCCCACCAGCACGAGCACTGGTTGCCCGAGGCGCCGGGGCGCGTGGTGGTCGTCGACCCGGTGCGCACGCCCACCGCGCGCGAGGCCGACCTGCACCTCCAGCCGTTTCCAGGAAGCGACGCGGCGCTGGCGTTCGCGATCGCGAACGTGATCAGTCGCGAAGGCATGCTCGACCGCGAGCTGCTGCAGGGACACAGCGTCGGCTTCGACGAGCTCGAGCCACTGCTGGAGGACTGCACGCCCGAGTGGGGTGAGCGCGTCACGGGCGTGCCTGCGAGCGCGATCGAGCAGGCGGGCCGCTGGTATGGCGCCGGGCCTTCGCTTCTGTGGATCGGGCAGGGCTTTCAACGCCAGCCGCGGGGCGGGAACGCGGTGCGCGCGGTCGCGCAGCTGGCCGCACTGAGCGGCAATCTCGGAAGGCCTGGAACGGGCGTGCTGTACCTGAATGGCGCCCACAGCCGCGGAATCGACGAGGACTACCTGGCGGGATCGTCGATTGCGGGCTCGGTGCCGGAACCGATTAGCCACATGGACCTCGTGGGCTGCCTGGAAGATCCCGAGCAGTCCCGGGCACTGCTGTGCTGGAACATCAACATCGCCGCGTCCAATCCCCAGCAGGCCCGGCTGCGGCGCGCGCTGACCCGAGACGATCTGTTCACGGTCGTCATCGACCTCTTCCCGACGGACACGACCGATCTCGCGGACTTCGTGCTGCCGGCGGCGAGCTTCCTGGAGTGCGATGACCTCGTGGCGTCCTACTTCCACCTCACGCTGTCCGCACAGGTGAAGGCGATCGAGCCTCTGGGGCAATCGCTGCCGAACACCGAGATCTTCCGGCGGCTGGCCGCCGCGATGGGGTTCGACGAGCCGGAGCTTCAGGAATCTGACGCCGACGCGATCGAGCATCTGCTGCGCGGGACGGGCCTCGGGCTCGACTTCGCCCAGCTCGCCGAGCGCGGGACAGTGTGGGCGTACCCGGAGCCTCGGATCCAGTTCGCGGACCTGCGATTTCCGACGCCGAGCGGACGGATCGAGCTGGCGTCCGAGAGCGCGGCGAAGGATGGGCACCCGCGGCTCGCGCAGCCGTTCGCGGACCCGCGCCCCGCAGACGGGCTGCTCCGCCTCCTGACCCCGGCGTCGCCGTGGATGCTGAATGACAGCTTCGCCAACGAACCGAAGATCGCGCGCCGAGTGGGCACGCCCACGGTCGCGCTGCATCCCGCAGACGCCGCTGCACGAGGGATCGCCGACGGCGACCGCGTGGTGGTCAGCAACGAGGTCGGAGCGCTGCAGCTGACGGTCACGCTGTCGGAGGACCTGCCTCCCGGCGTGGCCTTCTCACCGAAGGGCCGCTGGCCCAAGCTGGAGTCGGAGCGGGCGAACGTGAACGTGCTCAACCCGGGAACCGCGGGAGACATGGGCGCGAGCACCACCGTCCACGGCATCGAAGTGGCCGTGACGGCGGTGGGTTAGCTGGACCGGGCCGTGGGGCCGGCGCACCACGCCCATAAGGTCGGGCCCGCCGAAGCCGACCCGACCCTAACGGCGAGAGCTCGTCAAGAAGCCGTCTCGCCCTGCTCGGAGGGGGTCGTCGACTCAGCGCCCTCGATCGCGGGCTGCGAGCCGCCGCCGACCGCGATCGCGACCTTGCGCGGCTTGCGCTGCTCGGGCTTTGGGATCCGGACCTCGAGCACGCCCTTGTCGAAGCTCGCGTGGACCGACTCGGGGTCGACGCCTTCGGGGAGCGTCAGCTGGCGGGAGAAGCTGCCGGAAGCGCGCTCCACTCGGTAATAGCCCTCCTTGCGCTCCTCGTGGTGGGCCTTGCGCTCGCCTGAGATCGTCAGGACGTTGTCCTCGAGCTCGATGTTGACGTCGCTCTCGGTGAGCCCGGGCAGGTCTGCGCGGAGCACGAAGTCGTTCTCGGACTCAACCAGGTCCATCGCCGGAATCCACCGGCGTGTCGGGGCCAACGTGCCCCCGTTTCCGGGCGTCGAAGCCTCGAAGAAAGTGTTGAAGAGTCGGTTCATCTCGCTCTGGATCGTGTTGAGCTCACGTACCGGCTCCCATCGAATGAGTGCCATCTGAAACCTCCGTCGATTGGGTAGAAGCTCTGTGCTTCTATGTTATGAAATCTAAGTGATCTGTTGTCAAGTCTAGCAGCGGAAATCGTCCTGCACGCGCGCTCTGGCGGGGCGAACGGCAGGCAATGAAGGAGGGTCAACCGGGCCGATCCGAGAGTCGCTGCGGCGGCCTGTAGCCGCTCTAGGGTGCGTAACGCGTCAGAATGCGCGCGACCGCGAACGCGTGATGCGTTAAGCACGTCATTTGTGCACAGTGCGTCACGCTCGGCCGGGAGAACGTTGCTCGACGTGTTACGCACCCTACTTTTCGGCACATCGAGGTCGGGGGCGCGATCACCCCCGATGCACCATCATTGATGCCGTTCCGAGGCTCGCCGGAGCGAACCGGCGGAGCGAACTCCGCGAGGCGGCCGTCGTTTTAGCGCTCGATCAGCGACCGCGCCGTCATCGCCGCGGGCACCGGCTGCCCCAGCAGCTCGAGCACCGTCGGCGCGACGTCAGCCAGCACCCCGCGGGCCCGCAGTCGCACCCCGGCCACCGTCACGATCAGCGGCACCGGGTTCAGCGAGTGGGCCGTGTTCGGGCTGCCGTCCTCCTCGAGCATGTTGTCGGCGTTGCCATGGTCAGCGGTGATCAGGCACGCTCCGCCGCTCGCATGCACCGCCGAGACCACCCCACCGAGACATTCATCCACCGCCTCGACCGCCTCCACGGCCGCAGGGATCACGCCCGTGAGCCCGACCATGTCCGGGTTGGCGAAGTTGATGATGCCGAAACCCGGCCGGTCCTCCTCCCATGCCGCGACGAACGCGTCGGCCGCTTGAGGAGCGCTCATCTCGGGCTTGTGGTCGTAGGTGGGGACATCCCTCGGCGAGGGCACGAGCTCGCGGCGCTCTCCGGGCAGGGGCTCCTCCTCCCCGCCCCCGAAGAAGTACGTCACGTGCGGGTACTTCTCGGTCTCCGCCACGTGCAGCTGCCGCACACCCCGCTCAGCAAACACCGCCGGCAGCGTCGTCGCGGGCCGCTCTGGCGGGAACGCCACCGGGTAGTCCCATCCCTTCTCATACTCGGTCATCGTCACGTACCGTTCGATCGGCTGAGAACCTCCCCGGTCGATCTCGGAGAATCCCGGCTCCGCCAGTGCCCGCGAGATCTCGCGCATCCGGTCGGGGCGGAAGTTGAACGCGATCACCGAGTCGCCGGCCCGGATCCGGGCCTCCTCGCCGACGAGCACCGGCATGATGAACTCGTCCGTCTCGCCGCGTTCGTACGCGCCCCGGGCTGCCGCCTCGCCGCTGTCTGCCCGGTGCTCCGCCCGCCCGTGGACGAGGAGGTCGTACGCGCGCTGGACCCTGTCCCAGCGCCGGTCGCGGTCCATCGCGTAATAACGACCCACGACGGAGCCGACGCGCCCGGCGCCCGCGTCGGCCATCCAACCCTCCAACTCCCGTAGGAAACCCGCTCCCGACGCGGGCAGCGTGTCACGCCCATCGGTGAACGCATGGAGCACCAGATCGGGCACCGAACGCTCGGCCCCGAGCCGGATCAGGGCCTCGAGGTGCGACCAGCCCGAATGGACGCCCCCGTCGGACACCAGTCCGATCAGGTGCACGCGCTGAGCACCCGAGAACGCCGCGCGCAGCGCGGGATTCGAAGCCAGCTCGCCCGCCGCGACCGCCTCGTCGATCCGAGTGAGGTCCTGCAGCACGACCGCGCCGGCGCCGAGGTTCAGGTGACCGACCTCCGAGTTGCCCATCTGGCCCTCGGGCAGCCCCACCGCCGTCCCGCAAGCAGTCAGCTGCGTGTGGGCGTACTCCGACCAGAGCTCATCGAACACGGGCGTCCGAGCCAGCGAGATCGCGTTCCCAGGGCCGGCCGGGGCGAGCCCCCAGCCGTCGAGCACGATCAGTGCTACCGATGGGGCCGGCAGCCGCGAAGGCCCTGCCGGCAGCGCCATCAGCCCGCCGCCGCGACGATCGCCGCGAACGACTCGGCGTCGAGACTCGCGCCGCCCACGAGCGCCCCGTCCACGTCCGGCAGCGCAAGCAGCTCCGGCGCGTTCTCGGGCTTGACGCTCCCGCCGTACAGCACCCGAGTCCGCTCCGCCTGCTCGCGCGAGCGATCGCCGACCAGCGCCCGCACGAACGCGATCGCCTCCTGAGCCTGTTCGGGTGTGGCGACTCGTCCGGTCCCGATCGCCCAGATCGGCTCATATGCGATCACCACCTCCCCCAGCCGCTCGGTCTCGACGCGCACGAGGTCTTCCTGGACCTGGTGGCGGAGCTTGCGCTCGGTGTCGCCGGCATCGCGCTCCTCCTCGGTCTCCCC
>CATPBV010000219.1 GCA_955652345.1 uncultured Solirubrobacteraceae bacterium
ACACGGGACGGCGGAGATCTGGGAAGCGGTCGCACCCACGGCGCTCAGCGGCGTCACGGTCACGGCGACTCGACAGGCGGGCGGCTACGGAGGCAGCATCGTCGTCGTCGCCTTCCGCGGCGCCGATACAGTCACAGACGGAGCGCTCGGCACCGGCAACGGCACCAGCGGCGCACCGACGGCGACGCTCACCACGACGATCGCCGGGTCGTGGGTCTGGGGGATAGGCGATGACTGGGACGGTGCGGTCGCACGGACGCCGGGCGCGGGCCAGACCATATTCGACCAGTACCTGGCGCCCAGCCAGGACACGTACTGGACGCAGGAGCAGACCAGTCCGGGGAACCCCGCCAACACCGCCGTGACGCTGAACGACACGGCACCGACCAACGACCACTGGAACCTCTCCACGATCGAGATCCGGCCCGCCGCGTCGGATACCACGCCGCCAACGGTGCCAGCCAACCTCACCGCCATGGCCAACAGCTCGAACCAAGTGTCGTTGAGCTGGTCGCCAAGCACGGACAACGTCGGCGTCGCGGGCTACTACGTATTCCGCAACGGTGCTCGGGTTGCTACCACCACGAGCACCACCTACCTCGACAACGGAGTCAGTCCGTCCACCATGTACACGTACACGGTCGAGGCCTTCGACGGCGCCGGAAACCTCTCGCCCGCCTCGAACGCCGCCACGGTGACGACTCCGGCCGCCTCGGGGAACGCGCCGGTCATATCTGGCGTGACGGCGGTCGACGTCACCTCGACGAGCGCGACGGTGATGTGGGCGACCGACATCCCCTCCAGCTCGCAGGTCCTCTATGGGACCAGCCCGTCCTACGGTCAGAGCACTGGTGTTGACGGCACGCAGGTGATCAACCACGCGCAGACCCTGACCGGCCTGACACCGGGGACGACGTATCACGTCGCCGTTCAGTCCACCGGCGCCTCCAGCCACACGTCGACCTCCGCCGACAGCACCTTCGTCACGCTGGCCGCCAGCATCACGCTCCCGGACATGCAGCTGAAGGTCCCCACCAGCGCTACCTCGATCGGCACGAACTCGACCACCGGACATCGCCAGCTTCAGTTCACGCACATCACCTGGGATGCGGGCACCGGGCCGTTCGAGATCGATCCCACCTACAGCTCGCAGACCGGAATGGCGAGCTTCCAACAGGCGATCTACAAGAGCACTCAGCCGGGCGTCTGGTCATACGCGCAGAGCGTGCCTGTCGTCGCGCCCGGCATATTCGATGCGCCGTCCGACTACAACTTCCCGCTGACCAGGTTCACGCTCAATGCCGTCAACAGCAACGGCTCGGTAGGCCCCGTGGTCGCCACCAGCCCCAAGACTGATTACTGCATCACCGCCGACACATACGTGGGCGGCGTGCCCAACACGCCCAACTCGACGTTCATTCCGATAAGCAACTGCACCGATCCCACAAAGCCGCTGGGCTGGTCGGTCGGGTGGGGCGACCAGTACGACCAGACCGACGCCGGCCAGCCCATCGATCTCACGGGCGTGCCGGACGGAACCTACACACTGGTCGCCTCAGTCGACCCGTTGCACGTCCTGACCGAGAGCGATCGGACCAACAACGTGACCCAGACCAAGCTGCAGATCAGCGGCAACACGGTCACGGTGCTGTCACAAAGCACTCCGGTAACCGTGCCACCTGCAGTCAGCCTCGCCAGCCCGTCGGCGGGCGCCAATGTCTCTGGCACAGTCACACTTCAGGCCACGGCCGTCGCGAGTCGCCCGGCCACCGTTGCCTCCGCGCAGTTCCTGCTCGACGGCCAGCCACTCGGAAGTCCGGTGACCACCGCCCCGTACACCTACAGCTGGACGGTGGGCAGCACACCACTCGGAGCCCACTCGCTGAGCGCCCGTGTAACCGATTCGAACGGCATCACCTCCAGCGCTCCCCCGGTTAGCGTCAACGTCGTGTCCGGGGGCGGCGGCGGTGGCGGTGATACGACACCGCCGACGGTGAGCATCACCAACCCGGTGAACGGGCAGACCGTCTCGGGCACCATCCCGGTGGCCGCCACCGCGACCGATGACGTCGCCGTGGCGTCGGTTCAGTTCTTCCTCGACGGCAAGCCGCTCGGCGGCCCCGTCACGAGCCCCCAGTACGCCATATCGTGGGACACCACCACCGTCACCTCGGGGCAACACGTCCTTTCGGCCCAGGCCACCGACACGAGCGGGAATGTAGGCACGTCGAGCAATGTCAACGTCACCGTGCAGAACCCCGCCCCGCCGATGACCTGCTTCGTGATGCAGGCCAAAGTGAGCACACACGCGACAGCTACGGTGGCCACCACGCCATCGTTCCACACGGCGGCGGCCGGGGAGGTGCTGCTCGCTTTCGTCGCGGCCGACGGTCCAGCGGGGAGCTCGCAGAGCGTGACGGTGAGCGGAGCCGGCCTGACGTGGAAGCTCGTCAAGCGAGCAAATGCCCAGGCCGGGGACAGCGAAGTGTGGGCAGCCACCGCGCCCAGCGTGCTCTCGAACGCAACCGTGACCTCGACCGAGGCCAGGCGTGGCTACTCGCAGAACCTGACGGTCATCGCCATGGAGGGCGCGAGCGGAGCCGGTGCGGCTGTAGCCGGGTCGGGCTCCGCCGGAGCGCCAAGCGTCAGCTTGACGACCACCGGGTCGACGTCGTTGGTGTTCGCGGTCGGCAACGACTGGGACAACGCGATCGGCCGCACCTTGCCGAGTGGCTGGACGATGCTCGACCAGTGGATCAACACGGGCATTGGAGACACCTACTGGAGCCAGTACACCAACTCACCAACCGGGGCAGCCGGCTCCGTGGTCAACGCGGGCGACACGGCGCCTACCACCGACCGCTGGAACCTCGTAGCCGTGGAACTGCTCAACGGCGGCTGATCGGGCGGCGCCGCAGGCCGCGCCCCGGGCTGCCGAACTAACCGCGGCTGTACTCGCTCACGTAGGCCGGGACCGCGACCGCACAGCGGTCGTCCGGGACCGGGTGACCCGGCACGAGTGTGAGCGGTAGCTCTCCCGCCCACACGTGTCCAAGGTTCGCGTAGTCGCGCTTGGAGTCAACCGGCGGCCCAGTCCTCACCTTGGCCGAGACCTCCTCGATCTCGAGCGCGATCACCTCGGTGGCCTTCAGCTCCGCGTTGGTCGGGCCGCGCGCGTCTTGCGGGCGGCCCAGGATCACGTGCTCGACGACCCTGGCTAGGGCGTTGCGCTTCTCGGTCGGATCGGTCACCGCCGTGGCGGTGCCGAGCACCACGACCGAGCGGTAGTTGACCGAGTGGTGGAATGCCGAGCGGGCCAGAACCAGGCCGTCGACCAGCGTCACCGTCAGGCACATCCTCACTCCCTGCCCCAAGGTCCGGAGCAGGCGGCTGAGCGGAGACCCGTGGAGATAGATCCGCTCGCCGTCACGGGCGTAGAGCACAGGGATGACGTACGGCTGATCGTCCGCCACGAAGCCAACATGGCCCACCAGCCCCTCGTCGAGGATTCGGTGGATCGCGTCATGGTCGTAGGTCCCGCGTTCCTTGTGACGGTGGACCATAGTGCGAGGAGTTTTGTTATAGTACGATGTCATCGTTGACCTAATACAATACCAAGCCGAGAGCACAGCCCCGCGGGGCGATCACGCGATCGCCGGGACGACCGCGCGCGAGATCGCGCGCAGCGCCGAGACTGAGATCCGGGAAGGCCGCCTGCCCGTAGGCGCAGCGCTGCCCACGGTCAGAGCCCTCGCCCGGCAGCTATCGATCAGCCCGGCCACCGTGAGCGCGGCTTACCGCATCCTTCGCCAGCGGGGCCTGGTGGTCGCCGACGGGCGCCGCGGAACACGCGTCGCGCCCCGCCCCGCCCTGCGCCTGGCGCGGGCAGGCGCGACTGCTCCCTTGGACACGTCCATGAGGGACCTCACGCTCGGCAGCGCGGACCCGGCGCGCCTGCCTCCTTTGACTCCAGCGCTCGCACGGATCGACGCGAAGGCGTTGCTGGATCTCAAGGCCCACGAGCCGGTCGATCCGCGGCTCCGGGACCTGGCCTCGAGATCCTTTACCGCCGACGGCGTGGACGCGCAGGCGATCGGCGTGGTCGGCGGCGCTCTCGACGGAATCGAGCGCGTCCTCGAGTCCCACCTCCTACCAGGCGACAAGGTCGCGATCGAGGACCCCGCGTATCCGCCAGTGCGCGACGTCCTACTGGCGCTTGGTCTGGCACCGGTTCCGGTTGCTGTTGACGACCGTGGCCTAATCCCCGACGCGCTGGACTCGAGCCTGTCGAAGGACATCGACGCCGTTCTGATCGTGCCACGCGCTCAGAACCCGTTCGGATCGGCGCTGGACTCCGAGCGGGCAGCCAACCTGAGCCGCTCGCTGGCCCGTCGGCCCGAGCTGCTGATCGTCGAAGATGACTACGCCGGAGCGGTCGCGGGCGCGCCGTATGTAAGTGTGATCCCGCGCGACTGGCCACGCTGGGCAGTGATCCGCTCCGTTTCGAAGGTCCTCCATCCCGACCTCCGCCTGGCTCTGCTTGCCGGCGACGAGACGACCGTCGCCCGCGTCGAGGGCCGACAGGCGCTCGGCACGCGTTGGGTCAGCCGCCTACTCCAGGCGCTCGCCGCGGAGATGCTCGGTGACCCCGCGTTCGATGCCACTGCAGCGCGTGCCAGGGACGCGTACGCGCACCGGCGCCAGGCGATGATCGCCGCGCTCCAGGAGCGCGGAATCGCTGCTCACGGGCGTTCGGGCCTGAACGTCTGGGTGCCCGTGCGAGAGGAGTCGCCGGTCGTGAGCGCCTTGCTCACCGCTGGCTGGCTGGTGGCTGCCGGCGAGCGCTTCCGGATCGCGACCCGCCCGGCGATCCGGATCACGACCTCAACTCTCCGGGACGGCGAGGCGGACGAGATCGCCCGCATCATCGCCGCTGTCGAGCACGGCAGTGAAGCCCGCAGCGGCTACTGAGCGAGACCCACCCGCCCGCAGGGCCAATTGGGTTGATCGGCGGGCCCGGTTCTGTTCGAATACCACGACCTACTGCAATAAGGAGCGACTACTCATGTCAGTGATCGTGACCATCCGTGTGAATGGCGACCCGAGGAAGCTCGAGGAACTCGCCGGAGCAGATTCAGATCGGTTCCGCTCGGTCTCCGAGGCGGGCAAGTCACACGGTGTCATCGCACACCGGTTCTACGGCTCGGACGATGGCGCGATTCTCGTCATCGACGAGTGGCCCGACGCCGCGAGCTTCCACACATTCTTCGAGGAGCAGCAGCCAGCGATCGGCCCGCTGATGCAGGAGGTCGGCGTCACCTCGCCGCCGGAGGTGACCATCTGGCGCAAGCTCGAGACGCACGACGAGATCGGCTGGGAATAGCTTTCGGTCCCCGCTCGAGTAGGGGCGGGGTCGGGATTCGCTTAGCGGGCCTGGAGCGGGGTCGCTACCCGTATCCGAGCTCGCTGGCGTATGTCTGGCGATAGTCGCGCTGCGCCTGCATCACCCTCAGCACGTACGCGCGCGTTTCAGGGAACGGAATCTGGCTGATACGGAGCGGCCGCCCACGCGCGCGCGCCTCGGCCACCCAGCGATCGACGTTCGTCTCGCCCCCGTTGTAAGCGGCCAGCGCGAGCACCTCGTCACCGTGATAGCGATCGAGCAGGTAACGAAGGTAGTAGCTCCCGTATGCGATGTTCACGGACGGCGTCGCCAGGTCCGAGGTAGTGAACGTGGTCGCGCCAGACCGCCTCGCAAGAAACTCAGCCGTCTGGGGCATGATCTGCATCAGCCCCTGCGCCCCCGCCGGTGACGGACGCGCGTCGAACTTCGTCTCCGCATAGATCACCGCGGCGATCAACGCCGGATCGAGTCGCTTCCGCGCCGCCTGGGCGCGGATCACGTCTTGATGAGCGAGCGGGAGGGTGAGGTCCCTCACCGCAACTCGGAACAGCGGGGTAGCAACAACAAGCGCCAGACCTCCGAGCCCCAGAGCGCTCAGAGCCAGAAGGACACGGCGCCGGCGCCGCGCGATGGCTCGGCGCCGTGCGGACCCGGATGAGGGCGCACCGCGCAAGGGCCG
Source organism: uncultured Solirubrobacteraceae bacterium (assembly GCA_955652345.1). Classification (GTDB taxonomy): domain Bacteria; phylum Actinomycetota; class Thermoleophilia; order Solirubrobacterales; family Solirubrobacteraceae; genus Palsa-465. Next base: position 6,084 of record CATPBV010000219.1, read on the forward strand.
AGTTGCCGTCGCGGGGCTCATCGCTCCAGCATGTCAAGGATTGCCGACAGTTTCGCTTCCAGCTCCGCGATCGTGCCGTCGTTGGCGACGACGTGTGTCGCACGCGTTGCCTTCTCGTCCTGCGAGAGCTGGCGCGCCGAGCGTTCCGCGAGCGATTCGTGAGCTCTTGACTCGGCGCGGTCACGGCGGCGTTGCTCGTCGGCGACAACGGCGATCGTCGCATCGAACGCGTCCTGGAGCCCAGCCTCGAACAGCAGCGGCACCTCGACCACGGCGGCGCGCGGAGGCGGCGTGGCCGCGTCGACCTGCTCCTTCCAGCGAGCCATCTCCTCCCCCACCCGGGGCCACAAGAGCGACTCGAGCCACGCTCGGTCCCCGGGATTCGCGAACGCGATCCGGGCTACCGCGGAGCGATCGATCGCTCCGCCCGGCGCGACCGATGCGCCAAACCGCGCAACGACCTCGTCGCGCACCTCGGGAACGTCATACAGATCGTGCACCACACGATCGGTCGAGAGCACAGCGGCGCCCAGGCTCTCCAGCACGCCCAGCGCGGTCGACTTGCCAGCCCCGATCCCGCCGGTCAGCCCGATGAAGGCGACCACGCGTTAGCTCGGGGAGGTGGCGGTCCCCTCGGCCGGGCTGTCCGCGCCCTCGCCGTCGCCGTGCGCCTCGTCCTCTGGAGCGGCCTCGGGCTCGTCTGCCCGTGCTGCCGCGGCCTCCGGCGACGCCTCGGCCTCGTCTGCCTGTGCTGCCGCGGCTTCCGGCGACGCCTCAGCCTCGCCTGCCGCAGGAGCCTCGGCTTCGGCGGTTGCCTCCGCGGCGGGCTCTGGCGAGTCCGCGACCGGCGCTTGGGGCGCGTCGGCTTCAAGCGCTTCAGGCGCGTCGGCGGCGGGCGCCTCGGGGGCAGGCGCCTCATCCGCGCTCGGCGCCTCTGGCGCGTCCTCGGCCGGTGCCTCCGGCTCGGGGACCGGCGGCGGGCTCGCGAACACGTCCTCCGAGAGACCCAGCTCGGGAACATCGTCGAGATCTCCGGCATCGTGCTCGCTCGGCGGGGTGATCGGCCGGACCGGGAGCACCTGACCCTCCACCCGTTTGGTCGACAGCGACAAGCGCCGGCGTTCGGAGTCGATCTCGAGGATCTTGACCCGCACCGGGTCTCCGGGCTGGATGATCTCCCGCGGATTCTCGACGTGATGCTGGGCGAGCTCCGAGATGTGCACCAGTCCCTCGACGCCGTCGAGGATCTCGACGAACGCCCCGAACGTGACGACCTTGGTCACCGTTCCCTCGAGCTCATCGCCGATGTTGTAGGTGTCGACGACGCGCTGCCATGGATCCTCCTGGGTCTGCTTGAGCCCGAGGGAGATGCGCTGGCGATCGCGGTCGATGTCGAGCACCTTGACGCTTACGGTGTCACCGATGTTGAGGATCTCGGACGGGTGATTGACGTGCGACCACGACAGCTCGGAGATGTGGATCAGCCCGTCGATCCCGTCGAGATCGACGAAAGCGCCGAAGTCGACGATGTTCGAGATCGTCCCCTCGACCACCTGCCCGGGCTGCAGCCGGTCGAGGATCCGCTCGCGGTCCTCCTTGCGCTGCTCTTCGAGAACGGCCCGGCGCGACAGGACGACGTTGTTGCGCGAGCGGTTGAGCTCGATCACCTTGCATTCGATCGTCTGGCCCATGTACTCGTCGAGGTTGGGCACACGGCGGATATCGACCAGCGATGCGGGGAGGAACCCGCGGACGCCGAGGTCGATGATCAGGCCGCCCTTGACGACCTCGATGACGGTGCCGTTGACCGGCTCGCCCGACTCGGCCGCCGCCTCGATCCGCCGCCAGGCCCGCTCGAAGCGGGCGCGCTTCTTCGACAGGATCAGCCGGCCGTCCTGGTCCTCCTTGGTGAGAACCAGCGCGTCGACCTCCTCGCCGAGCGAGACCTCATCGCCGGGATCCACCGACTTGCGGATCGATAGCTCGGCGGCGG
>CATPBV010000220.1 GCA_955652345.1 uncultured Solirubrobacteraceae bacterium
CTCCGCGCGAACCTGACCGCCTACGACGCGACCTACGTAGCGCTCGCCGAGGGGCTCGGCTGCGAGCTGCTCACCGGTGATGCTCGCCTCGCGAGCGCCCCGGGACCGCGCTGCCCGATCCGGCTGCTGCGCTGAGCGGGGGCGCCGGTCTCCCGCCGCCCTACGCCGCGCGGAAACCGTCGCCAGAGCGCACAGCGAGGTCTGGCGGCCCGTCGAAGCTCGAGAAGAACGACGGCTGCTTCGCGAGCGGGACGAGAAAGCACATCTCCGTTACTCCGCCGCCCCGCGAGCGGATCGAGGAGCAGGCGCGGCGGATGCGCCAATGGGAGGAGCGCGCCTACGGCCAGGGGCGCAAGAAGAAGAGCAAGGATGTCGCGAAGACGTTCGAGAGGAAGCTGAGCCGTCTCGAGCCAGTGGAGAAACCGTGGGCACCGTGGCGGCTCGAGCTCAGGCTCGCATCAAGAGGGCGAGGCGGTGACGTCGTCGCGCGCCTCGAGCACGCGATCGTCGAGCGTGACGGCTTCCGGCTCGGTCCGATCGATCTCGAGCTCCGGCACGGTGACCGGCTCGCGATCCTCGGGGACAACGGCGCGGGCAAGACGACGCTGCTGAAGGCGTTGCTCGGCGAGCTCGGGCTGAGCTCGGGCCAACGGTGGATCGGGCCAGCGGTGGTCCTTGGCGCCGTCCCTCAGGGCGCCTCCACCTTCTCCAGCCAGCGCGCCCTGCTGGACGATTTCATCGCGCGGTCCGGGATGACCGAGCAGCAAGCTCGCTCACTGCTCGCCAAGTTCGGCCTGAGCGCTGACCACGTCCGGCGGTCCGGCTGCTCGCTCTCCCCAGGCGAGCGGAGCCCCGCGGCCGTCGCGCTTCTGTCGGCCCGTGGCGTCAACACGCTCCTCCTCGATGAACCGACCAACCACCTCGACCTCGAGGCGATCGAGCAACTCGAAGCGGCGCTCGCGACGTTCGACGGGACGGTTGTGCTGGTGACGCACGACCGGCGCTTCCTCGACGCCTTCAACCCGAGCCGCATGATCCAGGTCTCACACCGCAACGCTCGAGAGATCCTCGGCCTCCCGAGCGCGGCGGGCTCGGGCACGCCAGCGGACTGAGCACCACCCCGCGCCGTCAGGCGATCGCGTGCTGATAGGCGTAGCGGACCGCCTGGGCCCGGTCACGGGCGCCGGTCTTGTAGAAGATGCGATTGACGTGAGTCTTGACCGTCGCGCTCGAGACCACGAGCGCCTCGGCGATTTCGGCGTTCGACAGGCCTGCCGCGATCAGCTTCAGGACCTCGGCTTCGCGCGGGGTCAGCCCGTCGGGCAGCTCCGGTGATTCCGCCCGCGGGATGTTGCTGGCATCGACGATCGCGGCCACGAGCCGCTGCTGGACGGATGGGTCGAGGTGAGTCCGGCCCGCGGCCAGCGCCCGGATCGCCTGTTCGATCTCCTCGGCGCTGGCGTCCTTGGTGAGGTAGCCGCGGGCACCAGCTTGAAGCGCGGGGAACAGGGACTCGTCGTCGGCGTAGGTCGTGAGAACGAGGACCTGCGTGTCCGCAAACGCGTCCCGGATCTGGCGAGTCGCTTGCGCTCCATCCATCCGAGGCATCCGAAGATCCATCAGCACGACATCCGGCCGAGCGGACCGGACGAGCTCGATCGCCTCGAGGCCGTCAGAGGCGGTGCCGACGACCTCTACGTCATTGATCAGGCCGATGAGCATGCTCAGCCCCTCGCGCACGACACGCTGGTCGTCGGCGATCAGGACTCGAATCGGGGCTTCGCTCACGGATGCATCACCTCGCTAGTGCGGGGCTCATGCTGGCACCTCGAGCTGTACGCGCCACCCCTGAGAGGTCGGGCCCGCTTGCATGCTTCCACCTGCGCGTTCCACGCGCTCGCGCATCCCGCTCAGACCGCGGCCACCTCCCACGCCTAGGAGCTCGCTGCCCGGCCTCCCGGGCGCACCGGCCGGCGAGAGACGATCCTCGACACTCAGGCTCGCGCGCCCGGCCTGATAGGTGAGGACCACCTCCGCGCTGGCGCTGGGGGCGTACCGCGCGACGTTCGTCAGCGCCTCTTGCGCACCACGATAAAGCGCGAGGCTCGCATCGGGGGGCAGCTCCCGCGCGGTGCCCTCGATCCTCAGCGTGACCTCGACGCGCATGTCCTCCTTGAAGCTCTCGATCAGCGATGGCAGGTGCGCAACGCTCGGCAGCTCATCGCCCCGCAGCGCGCCGACAGCCTGGCGCGCGTTCGAAAGACCATCTCGGACAAGCACGTTCGCGCGGTCGATCGTCGTCCTCAGCTGCGCTCCCGCCCGCTCCCGCTCGGCGAGCAAGCGGGCGCCCTGTAGCTGGATCGCAGCCGCCGAGAGCGAATGCGCGAGCACGTCGTGCAGCTCGCCGGCGATCCGGCCGCGCTCCGCGATCGCCGCCGCTCGCGTCTGCTCCTCGCGCGCGTCTTGCAGTTGCGCGAGCAGCAGCTCAGTTTGGTCCTGGCTCTCGCGCGCTTGCTTCATGAAGTGAGCCATCACCACGAGCAGAGCGCAAAGCAACGTCGTGGCGAGAACCGCCGCCGACGAGCTACCGGACAATGCCGCGGCGACATCCAGCGCAATCGTTATCGCGGCCGCGAGCGCCGCGCCCGGAACCAGCGGGAGCCGAGCCACGGCCATCCACACTGCGGCGCCGCCCGCAAGGCCCGTGGCGCCCTTGGGCTGTAGCGCCGTAAGGGCCACTCCGGCTGCACCGGTCGCCGAGATGACGAGGCTCTGAGTCCTGTAGCCGAGCTCGGTGAACCGACCTCTGATCGCGAGCGCGAGCGTGGCGGCGAACACGCACAGGGCGATCGCGACCCAGACCCCCTTCCCGTGAATACCCGGGACGGGGCGAACGTTGAACGTACCGACCGCGACCACCGCGATCGCCGCCCATCCAAGTGGACGGAGCGTGCCGCGCTGGCGTTGCAGCCTCCCCTCGGCGCGCGATCGGGCCTCGCTCACGCGCTGGCTCTCCTCACCGGAGCCCGCAGCTTCCGCCGGCAGGCTTGCGGACTCGTCCGCCGCGCTCACAGCCCTCAGAAGATAGAACGTCGACCGGCCCGCCGAGGCGGGCCGGAGGCGAGCGACGATCCTCGAAGGAGTCACGCGTGCGCGCCGATCGGGAACGACGGGACGCCCGCGGTCGTCATGCTCCGGGCGCGGATCTGGACCGTCACCAAGCGGACGGTGACTTCGAGCAGCGCCATCGAGACGAGCGCGACCGGCCATGCTGCGGCGCCGATGTGGTGAGTGATGCTGAAGCTGCGGATTGTGCCCTCGGCGCCGTTGTTCACCGCGAACACGAACATCATGCGCGCGCAGATCCCGCCGATCAGCAGCGCGCCGGCGACCCACCCGACGCGCACCATCGGCCGACCATCGTCGTCGAGACGGATGTGGGTCGCGAACCCGCCAAGGACTCCGAGCATGAGACCAACGCCGGCGAGGACCGCGACGAGCACGAGGTCGTTTCCGGCGGTGGGGATCGAGTGAACGTAGATATGTGCGACGAAGGCAACAGCGAGAAGCGGAACCAGGAGGCTCCGGAGATCCAGCTGTCGCTCGCGCGCCTGACGGAGGACTACGAATACGAAGACTGCGTTGATGAGGTAATCGGAAATGGTCATAGGCGCATGATCGGTCTGCGGCCCCGTCGTGTCGTCGGCCTACGGGTTGAACCGAGGGTTGATCCTCGCGTCCACCCGAGGGTTGAGCCCGGTCGCGACGCGGGTCCGCCCTGACTCGGCGCGTATCGTGCATATGGTGGAAAGCTCGCTCGCCGCGCCCCGTGCCTTGGCACGTTCGCCATACCGCGTGCCGCTGCATTCGGAGCTCTCGCCCCAGGAGGCGGTGCTCTGGCTTCGCGGCGATCATCGGCCGTTCGCCCTGCTCGGGGATTGGCTCGGCGGGATCGCGCTGCTCGGATCGGCGCCGCTGTGTGTCGCGCCGCCTGATTGCGACCCGCTCGCTCTGCTCTGCTCGGAGCCTGCCGAGGTGGCGGATGCTTCGCACGGCGCCGCTGACACCGACGTGAAGGTCGGCGGCGGCTGGGTTGGCTGGCTCGGCTATCAGCTCGGTGCTCGGATCGAACGCCTTCCCCCGCCTCCACCGCCGCGCGTGGTCACTCCGGCGTTCTCGCTCGCCTTCTACGACCATGTGGTGCTGTTCGACGGCGAGCAGTGGTGGTTCGAGGGTCTCGGCAGCCCGGGGCGCGAGGCAACGTTGCGCCGGCGGCTCGAGATCTGGGAGGAGCGGATGCGCGCGGTGCCCGGAGCGCTTCGTACTCCACCAAGGC
>CATPBV010000221.1 GCA_955652345.1 uncultured Solirubrobacteraceae bacterium
ACCTTGACGATCGCGTCGGCGGCTGAAGCCGGGTCCCCGGGGCGATACAGCAGGCCACACGAATCGTCGACGATCTCGGCCGGGCCGCCCGATGCCGGGACGACGACCGGACGCCCGGCCGCAAGCGCCTCGAGGACGGCCATGCCAAACGGCTCGCGCTCTGCGCAGTGCAGCAGGCAGCCGGCGCGGACCAGTTCCTCAACGGGATGGGCCACCGCGCCGGGCAGCTCGACGGCGCCGGCGAGGTCCGGTGCGGAGGCTCGCCGCTCCAGCTCGGCGACGAGCGCTCCGCCGTCCTCGGCGAGCGGAGCGCCGACGAGCCGCAGGCGCAGGCCGGGCACCTGCCGCCGCGCGAGCGCGCATGCCTCGAGCGCGAGGTCGGGTCGTTTCCAGCCGACGATCGCGCCGAGGACCAGGACCACCGAGGGATCTGACGCCCGCCGAGAGGCGAAGCGCTCGACATCGACCCCGGGGGGCACCACCATCAGCCGATCCCCGAGTCCGCCAGAAGGATCCAGATCCTCGGCCACGGTGCGCGACGGCGCGAGCACCAGGCTCGCCCGGCTCGCGGCGCGCCGGACAACGGCGCGGATCGCGCGACTGGGAAGCAGGTCGTTGTGCTGAAAGACGACCGGGCAGCCAAGGCCGGGCCCCGCCAGCGCGGCGATGCCTGAGCGCATCCCCCAGGCGACCACGAGCTCGGGGTCCAGGCTCGCGACCAGCTGACGGATCTCTCGCGCGTGGGCGGCGAGCCGCGCCGCAGCCAATCCGGCGGGACCCGCCCCGCCGCGCGCCTTGAGGCTACGCGCAGGGAGCGAGAGCACCGTGAGGCCGTGCTCGCGCGCAACCTGTGCCAGCGGCCCCTCGGGACACGCCAGCACCGGATCGCCTCCGAACGCGGGCGCGACATCGATCAGCACCCGCTCGGCGCCACCGAACGCCCCCGAATAGGTGATGATCAGGATCACGGCTTGAGGCTATCCGCCGGTGCCGGGCCACATAGACTCACGCCGGGTGCGTGCTTCGGAGACCCATGCCAGTGCGCAGGCGCGCTCGTCGAGGCGTTTCGGAGGTCGTGTCCGCAGTGCGGCGCTTGGAGCCGCCCTCGCGGCACTCCTGGCAGGGCCCACCGTGCTCGCATTCGCCAGCGGCGGCTACTTCCCTGAGCCCCGGGCATGGATGGGACTCGTTGCCTGGATCCTCGTGGTCATCGGCCTGCTGGCGTGCCCGTCGGCGCTGCCGCGCGGGCGCGCGGCATGGCTGACGTTGGGCGCGCTGGCCCTGTTCGCGGGCTGGACGCTGCTGTCGACCACCTGGGCTCCGATCGCCGGTACTGCGTACCACGCCGGACAGCTTGTGTTCGCGTACCTCGGCGTGCTGCTTGCCGTCACCGTTGTCGTGCGGGGCCTCGGAGCCCAGCAAGCGGTCGAGCCCGCCCTGGCCGCTGGAGCGCTGGTTGTGATCTGCTACGGGATCTCGGAGCGGCTGCTCCCCGGCGCACTCCACTTCGCGCGGTCGTTCACCTCCGGGGGGCGCCTCGAGCAGCCGTTGACCTACTGGAACGCGATGGGCGAGCTCGCGGCGATCGCGCTGGTGCTGAGCGCCCGGATCGCCGGGGACAGGACACGGCCCGGGTGGATGCGCGCCGTCGCCGCGGCCGGAGCAGCGCCACTCGGCATGGGGCTCTATCTGAGCTTCTCGCGCGGGGCGCTGTTCGCGTTTGCGGCTGGTCTCGTGGCGCTGATCGTCCTCTCGCCTCGCCGCGAGCAGCTCGAAGCGATCGCCGTCGTCCTCGTCGTGGCGGCGCTGTCCGCCATCGCCGCCGCGCCGTTTCGCGGGGTGACTTCGCTCGCGGGCTCGCTTGGCGACCGTGAGACCCAGGGCGCCGTCGCCCTGGCAGCGCTGAGCGTGATCGCCGTCGCCGCGGCCGCCGCCCAGTGGCTGCTGACCGTCCGCGGTAGATCCTCCGCGCTCGGACTGCCAGGGAGGGCGCCGCTGGTCACCTTCGCCGTTATCTGCTGCGGGCTCGCGCTCGCGATCGTCATCGGCTCGAAGGAGAGCTCAGCGGCGCCGACGCTGGCAAATGGCGCCAGTCGCCTGACCTCGCTGTCGAGCAACCGCTACGCGTACTGGGGGGTCGCGATGCGGGGGTTCGAGTCCGAGCCGGTACGAGGGCTCGGCGCCGGCGGCTGGGCCGTCGAGTGGCTGAGATACCGGAAGATCAACACCTTCGCCCAGGACGCGCACTCACTCCCTCTCCAGACGCTCGCTGAGCTCGGCGTGGTGGGGCTGGCGCTGCTCGTGGCGTTCTTCGGCGGCGTGGGGCTCGTTGCCCGGAGCGCTCATCGCACCGCGCCCGCGCTTGCGGCGGGTCCGATCGCCGGGTTGGTCGCCTATGCCGTGCACTCGCCGCTGGATTGGGACTGGCAGATGCCAGCGGTGACCCTGTTGGCGATGATCCTGGCTGGCATGTTGCTCGCAGTTGATGGGTCGACCGAGGCGCGCGGGGCTCAACACGCGCTGAGCGTTCCCGCGGCGGGAAGGACTGACGAGTTAGAGCGCCAGCGGGGCGTAATCGGCGGGGAACG
>CATPBV010000222.1 GCA_955652345.1 uncultured Solirubrobacteraceae bacterium
CTCGAGAAGCGCTCCGAGCGCGTGAGCAGGCTCGTCGGGAACGCCCAGGGGCTGATCTCGGCTTCCTGAGCTGAGCCTCGAACGAGGCTGAAGCTTCCCCCGCTACCCGTCCAGGAGAGCGCCGGTAGTGGGGAGGGTTCGCCGGCACCATACCTCGCCGGCGAATGCAGCACCCTCTCCTCCCTCAACCGGCGGGGCGCCACACAGAGTGGCGCCCCGCCGGCCTTTAACTGGGGCCTGCCTACAATGGACACGTGCCCACCAGAGACCAGATCCTAAGCGCGCTGCGCTCGGTGATCGACCCCGAGCTCCGCCGAGACATCGTCGAGCTCGAGATGGTCCGCGCCGTCGAGATCCACGAGAACGGCGTGGTCGACGTCACGGTCTCCTTGACCACGGCGGGATGTCCGATCCGCAACCACTTCCAGACCGCGGTCGCTGGCGCCGTCCGTGAGCTCGAGGGGGTGAGCGCCGTCAACGTCAGCTTCGACGTTCTGTCCGACGCTGAGAAGGCCGCGCTTGGCAGCAAGCTTGGGCGCAAGTCGCTGCCCGAGGGTGCGCTGGCGCAGGTGAGCAACATCATCTGCGTGGGGTCCGGTAAGGGCGGAGTCGGCAAGTCGAGCGTGACCACGAACCTCGCTGCTGCACTTGTGGCGGAGGGCAAGCAGGTCGGGGTGCTGGATGCCGACGTATGGGGCTACTCGCAGCCTCGGATGCTGGGAGTGCCCCATCAGCGGCCGCGCGTGAACGCCGAGCGAAAGATCATTCCGCTTCCCGCCTACGACGGGATCACGGTGATGTCGATCGGGTTCTTCGTCGAGGAAGAAGCGGCGGTCGTGTGGCGCGGCCCGATGCTCCACAAGGCGCTCCAGCAGTTTCTCGAGGACGTCGAGTGGGGCGAGCTCGACTACCTGCTCGTCGACCTGCCGCCGGGCACGGGCGATGTGTCGATGACGCTCGCTCAGCTGCTGCCCCAGGCGAAGTTCGTGATCGTCACGACCCCGCAGCCGGTGGCGCAGAAGGTCGCGCGGCGCTCGGCCGAGATGGCGAGCAAGCTGAAGCTCGAGATTGCCGGCGTGATCGAGAACATGTCGGGCTTCGTCGCGCCCGACGGCGAGCGCTACCAGTTGTTTGGCGAGGGCGGCGGCCAGCTGCTTGCCGAGGAGCTCGAGGTGCCGCTGCTCGGAAAGGTCCCGCTCACCATTGCGCTTCGAGAGCAGTCCGACGCCGGCGTCCCCGTGGTCTTCTCCGATCCCGACGATCCAGCCGCTCAGGCGCTTCGCTACGCCGCGCGCGGACTGATCGCGCTATCGCCGGTCGAGTTGCCGGTGATGCAGATGGCAGCTCCGGCCGCGGCGCCCCAGCCGACGGGGATGTCGCTGCCGATGGCGTAGCCGTTCGTGCCCGGCTGAGCTCAGGCGCGCCGCGAGCGCTCAGCGGCTCGTGTAGTAGTCCGCGTTGAGCTGGGCGTAGTGCGCCCATTCCCCGGGCAGCTGGTCCTCGGCGAAGCAGGCATCCACAGGGCACGCCTCGACGCACGCATCGCAGTCGATGCACTCCTCAGGATCGATGTAGAGCATCGGCACGTCGTCGTAGTTGGGCTCGTCCGGCGTCGGATGAATGCAGTCGACGGGACATACCTCGACGCAGGAGTTGTCCTTGGTGCCGATGCAGGGCTCGGCGATGACGTACGTCATAAGAGTCTCTGTTTCCCGTTCAGGTCATTGCCAGGGACCCGGGCTTGACCGGATCCCCAGGCGCTGGATTCTACGGACCGTCGTCCGTGGGGCGCTCTCGCACGAGTAAGACCAGCGCCACTGCGGCGAGGGTCGCGACCACACCGGCGAAGATCAGTCCTGCCGCCCGAAGCCCGGCTGCCTGGGCGAGCACCCCTACGCCGATCACTGGGACAGAGATCGCCAGGTACGCAACGGTGAAGAAGCTCGAGGCCACCGCGGCCCGGCGGTCGGGCGGGGCACCTGCGCCCAGCGCATGGAGTCCGGCACGAAAGCTGAGGCCCTGACCGAGACCCGCGATCACGCCAGCCACCACCACGAGTGCGAGCGATGACACCGCCACACCAAGCGCGAGCAGGCCCATCCCCGCGATCAGAGCTCCGCAGCCCGCGGACATCGCATTCGGCACCAAGTCAAGCAGCATCTGCCCAGCCGCGGACGCGGCGAACACCACGAACACGACGAGACCCACGACCACGTGGCTCCTCACTGAGAGCTCCTGGGAAAGGAATGCGGGCGACACGGCGGTGAACAGGCCAAGCACCGCGAAACCGGCGAACCCCGCGAGCGCGGCGCGGACGAATACCACCTTCACCTCGATGGGCACGCTCAGGTCAGGCTGGTGAATCCACCGACCGGAAGTCCGCGCGACCGGCTCGGGAAGAGCCCACATGCCGACTGCCGCGGGCACCAGTAGGGCCAGATCGACCCAGAACGGAACGCGAAGCGGCGAGCCCGCCCACTGCGCCAGCGCGCCCGCGAGCAGCGGTCCGCACCCAAGACCACCCATGTTCGCCACGGTCGCGACCAGCGTGCCCCGGCTCACCGAGGTCGCGAGGTCGATCAGAAGCGCCGTCGCGGTGCCCGTGAAGATGCCCGCCGAGAGCCCGGACAAGACGCGACCGATCAGCAGCGGCACGAGCCCGTCTGCGAGCAGGAAGCAGACGGCGCTCAGCGCCGACAGAGCGAGCCCGGCGAGCAGGACCGGTCGGCGGCCGACCTGATCCGAGGCGCGGCCGAACAGCAGCAGTCCCGCGATCACGCCCGTCGCGTAGGTGGCGAAGATCACCGTGATGATCAGCTCTGAGAACCCGAACCGGGCACGGTAGATGCCGTACAACGGCGTCGGCAGCGTGGTGCCGACCATCGTCACCGTAAACGCATATGCACCGGCTAGGAACCCGTGCGCGCGACTCAGCTCGAGCCGCGAGGCCCGTCGTCCATGTTCTGGCTGCACGTCAGGCACCGGCCCGCCGAGCCTATTCCAAGCGTCCGGGCGCGCTGCGAGAACTACAAGCCATTAGCCTCTCGGCGGTGCTGTTGTTGACGGGTGCGACGGGCACGATCGGGCTACCGCTGCTGAGGCGCTTGACAGCCAGCGGGACGCCGGTCCGCTGTCTCGTGCGCGACCCCCGGCGACTGGGCGCGGAGCGAGTGCGGGTGCAGATCGCCCTCGGCGACCTCGGTGACCCGACCTCGTTCAGGCACGCCCTACGGGGCGTCGAGACGGTCGTGCACCTCGCGGCGACGATTCGGGACCAGCCGAACGGCTCGATTGAAGAGCTTGCGGGGGTCGCGACATGGCGGCTGGTGAAGGCCGCGGAGAAGGCGGGAGTGCAACGGTTCCTGTTCTTCTCGACGCTCGGCGCCTCAACTCGAGGCCCCACGCGGCTGATTCGCGCCAAGGCGCTCGCGGAGCGGGCAGTGACCGCCTCATCGCTTGTGCACACAGTATTTGCGCCTTCGCTCGTGTACTCGCCTGGAGACCACTTCCTGCGGATCCTCGAGCGCCTCTCGCTGCTACCCGTGGTGCCGCTCTCCGGAACCGGGCACGCGGCGTTTCAGCCGATCTGGGCTGACGACGTCGCGGACTGTCTGATCGCGGCGCTGCCCGGCGGGTCCCGAGCCGGCGAGGCGCAGCGCGCTCGCTTCGAGCTCGCCGGCCCCGAGGTGCTCACGCACGAGGAGATCGTTCGCTGCGCGCTGCGATCGTTCGGGCGCCGCCGGCCGATCGTCAAGCTCCCTCGCGCGCTCGTCAGGCGAACGCTCAACACCGTCGAGCTGCTGACCGGGCCGGCCGCGTTCGCCACCTGGGACGAGGCCGAGCTGCTCGATGTGCCGCTGATCTCGGGCAGGGGGACCGCGGATGCCGAGCGGCTCGGGGTCAATCCGAAGCCGATGGCGGCCGTGCTAGGGGTCGGCTAGCGGGCCGTCCGCTTTCGCTCAGGATGCCTGGGCGGCCAGCTCGGGGCGCCGGTCGGCCCACGGCAACGCGGCCTCGAGTTGGGCGGCCAGGCTGAGGAGGACCTCCTCGCGCGCAGGCGGCCCGATCAGCTGAACGGCGGTCGGGAGCCCATCCTCGCCGTGGTACAGGGGCAGCGCCACCGCCGGCTGGCCAGTCACGTTGACGATCGCCGTGTATGGGGTGAAGTAGCCCGAGCGCCGGTAGTTGCCCCAAGGATCGGGTCCTCGTCCATGGATCTCCCCGATCGGGACCGGCCGACGCGCGAGCGCCGGCGTCAGGAGCACGTCGTAGGAGGACATCCAGGTCACGATCGACCGGGCCAGAGCTTCGAGCCGGCTCTGCGCGGACAGGAACGTGAGCGTGTCCTGGCTACGGGCGCGCTCATACATCTCCCAGGTCAGGGGCTCGACGTCATCCGAGGTCGGATCGCGCCCTGTCAAGCGCCCACCAAGCCACGTCGTGAACGAGATCAGCGGCCCGAACGCTCGCGTGAAGTCCGAAAGCAGATCGTCGCGCCGCCAGGGTGGGCTCGCCTCGACGACGTCATGCCCGAGCGACTCGAGTAGCGCGGCCGCGTCGCGAGCGGCCTGCTCGCAGACCGGATCCAGCAAGGCGTCCTCGAGCGGACTGTCCAGCACCAATCCGATGCGCAAGCGTCCGGGCTCGATCGCAAACAGCTGTCCGTAGCGAGCGGGCGGAGGCGGCGCCCAGGTCGCGTCGCCTGGCTCGTAGCCGGCGAGCACGTCCAGCACGAGCGCGGTATCCGCAACCGTGCGCGTCAGCACCCCGTCGCCCACGAGGAAGGTGTGCCCTCCGTCCGGGCCGACCGACACGCGGCCCCGGGCGGGCTTCAGCCCGACGAGCCCGCAGCAGGCAGCGGGGATCCGCGTCGAGCCGCCGCCGTCGTTGCCGTGAGCGATCGGAACCATGCCCGCAGCGACCGCAGCTGCTGATCCGCCGCTCGACCCCCCTGGAGTGCGGTCGAGCGCCCACGGGTTGTGCGTGGGCCCGAACCGCCGCGACTCGGTGGTCGGGAGGATTCCCATCTCGGGCAACGTCGTCTTCCCGACGATCACGAACCCCGCGTCGCGCAGGCGCCGGACCAGGAATGCGTCGTGCGGGGCGACCGTCTCACCGAACAGGTCGCTGCACATCGTGATCGGCATCCCGGCCACCGGACGGTTGTCCTTGATCGCGATCGGCACCCCCGCAAACGGGCGTGGATCGCCCGGCAGGATCGAGTCGGCGACGGCGAGCGCCGATTCGTGCGCGACGTGCGTGAACGCGCCGATCGTCAGCTCGAGCTCGTCGATCCGGCGCAGAGTGGCCTCGACGAGCTCGCGCGCCCCGAGCGCGCCGGAGCGAACCAGCTCCGCTAGCTCGAGCACGGGGCGGAAAGCGAGCTCCGTCACGGGCGGGAAGCGTACCCGGCGCTGCCGGGGCACTAGCCTTCTGGTCTCGATGCGCACCTGTCGCCCTCGCATCCGACTCTCGCCGCGCGCGTACGTCCTCGCGCGCCGCAGGAGGACTCGGTGAGCTCCACCTCGGAGGTGCAATCCGGACTCGAAGGCGTAGTCGCGTTCGAGACCGAGATCGCCGAGCCCGACCGGATGGGCGGCGCGCTGCGCTACCGCGGGGTGGACATCGACGAGCTCGTCGGCAATGTGCCGTTCGCGGAGGTGTGGGGTCTCCTCGTCGACGGCAAGCTCCGCCCGGGGCTGATGCCCGCCGAGCCGCACGCGCTGAACGTGCGGTCCGGGGACCCGCGCGTCGACGTCCAGGCGGCACTGGCGACGCTCGCGCCGCAATGGGGGTTCGGCCAGCTGATCGACATCTCCGACGAACAGGCCCGTGACAACCTCGCCCGCGCGTCGGTGATGGCCCTGTCGTTCGTCGCCCAGTCAGCGCGAGGCATCGGCAAGCCGCCCGTTCCGCAGCGCGAGGTCGACGCCGGCAACTCGATCGCCGAGCGCTTCCTGATCCGCTGGCGCGGAGAGGCGGACCCGAGGCACGTGGAGGCGATCGATGCGTACTGGATCTCGGCTGCCGAGCACGGGGTCAACGCCTCGACGTTCGTCGCGCGCGTCGTCGCGTCGACGGGGGCGGACAGCGCCGCGGCGCTCTCGGCTGCGGTCGGCGCCCTCTCCGGACCGCTCCACGGCGGGGCTCCCTCGCGGGTGCTGAGCATGCTCGACGACGTCGAGGCCGACGGCCACGCCGAGGGCTACGTGAAGGCGGTGCTCGATCGCGGCGAGCGTCTGATGGGCTTCGGCCACCGTATCTACCGTGCCGAGGATCCCCGCGCGCGCGTCCTGCGGCGCACCGCCCACCGCCTCGGTTCCCCTCGGGTGGAGGTCGCCGAGGCGCTCGAGCAGGCGGCGCTCGCGGAGCTCGCCGCTCGCAAGCCCGATCGGGTCCTGGCCACCAATGTCGAGTTCTGGTCGGCTGTCGTCCTCGACTTCGCGCAAGTCCCCCCGGAGCTGTTCACGCCGATGTTCTCCTGTGGGCGGACCGCGGGCTGGTCGGCCCACATCCTCGAGCAGAAGCGCGAGGGCCGCTTGATCCGTCCTACGGCTAGGTACGTCGGCCCTGGACCGCGGCCGATGTCCGAACTGCGACCGTGACCGCGGGCGTGGCGGCCGCTGACTCCGCAGCCCCTCCGTGACCATGGCCTACGAACGGCAGCTCGATCCAGCGACGCTCGGCGATCACATCGATCGCCTGTACCGAGCGGCCTGGGGTCTGTGCGGATCGCGCGAAGAGGCCGAGGACCTCGTCCAGGAGACGTTCTCGCGGGTTCTTCGCAAGCCGCGGATGCTCCGCTCCGAGGATGACATCGGCTACCTCCTGCGGGTGCTGCGCAACACCTTCTTCAGTCAGCGCAGAGCCGCCGCGCGCCGGCCCCGGACCACCCCGTTTCCGGATGACCTCGATCTCCTCGAGGATCGCACCGCCGTGCAGCCCGAGGCTCGGATCGAGTCCGCCGAGCTGTACGCGGCGATCTCGAAGCTGCCCGACGACTTCCGCGACGCGCTCGTGGCGATCGACCTGATCGGCATGTCCTACCGGGAGGCGGCGCGAGCGCTGAGCGTGCGCGAGGCGACGATCACGACCCGGCTGCACCGCGCTCGCCAGCGGCTCGCGACCAACATCTCGCGGGAGACGCCGAGGCCCGACGCTAAACCACCGAGCGAGATGCGCTAAGCGGCGCTGCCCGCCGGCGCGCGGTAGCGCTCGCTCGCCGCGGCGTGGGGAGATCCGTCGTGAAGCCCCCGGGAGTCCCACGCCGCCAGCATCCGCAGGACGGCGGGGCTGACGCCCGCGCCCGACAGCACGCAGGTCTGCCCGCCGCGACGCCACGTGACGACGATGCGACCGCTGAGATGCAGCGTGCGGAAATCGACGCCGCCGATCCGTGTGACCGCTGCGGCCGGCTGGCGGAGGGCGGGCAGGTCGAGGATCGTGTACGCGACGACCTGCTGGCCTCGCTTGTAGTACACGGTCACGGCCTTCCTGCCGTAGAAGCTGTCGATTCGCTGCCCCACGTCCTTCCAGCCGAAGTTCCACCCCCAGTTCGGGAAGTACACCGCGCGGACGTTCATGCTGAGCCTCGCGTTCGGGTCGCGTGGGTTAGGCGCCGGTCCAGCCCCGACCGACCCCTTCAGCGCCAGCGCTGCGGCCTGAGAGACGGACGGACCGCCGGGCCCGCCGGGCAGCGCCAGCGCGACGACGAGCAGCGCCGCGGCCAGGCCTCCGGCCAGGCCGACGCCATAGCCGATCCGCAGACGAACGCCCTTTCTGGCGGTCGGGCGCTCGCGTTCGATCCGCAGGCGCAGCGCTTGCGGCGCGCGCTCGCTCCGAGCCTCGCTCAAGGCCAGCACGACACGCCGCTCGCGTTCGTACACGGCGGTCAGCTCGGGGCTTGCGTCGATCTGCCGGTGAAGCTCGGCCCGGCGGTCGGGATCGGTGAGGCTTCCGTCGGCGAGCGCCGAAAGCTCGGCTTCGGACACGTTGGATTTGTCGGGTGGCGGCACTACTCTCTCCATTCAGGTTAAAGACGCTCTAGGGCGTCATAACCTTCCCGTCTCGAACGCTGTGACGGTACGCACGCGCGGCGTACTCTGCAAGCATCCGGCTCGCGCAGAAGCGTGGGCCAATGGAGCGTAGCGAGGCGCGAATGCGGCTCAGCCAAGCCACCGGGAGGTCGCGCCCGTCCCGGTCGTAGAAGCTGGGTACGACCTCGCCGGAGAGCAGTTTGTGTAGCTCGGCCGCGTCGCGCTCGTCCTGTGCATATTGGTCGGCGTCGACGTCGCCCGAGATCGCCCAGCCGTTCAGGCCGTCGTAGGCCTCCGCCCACCAGCCGTCGAGCACGCTCAGCTGGAGCCCGCCGTTGATCGCCGACTTCATGCCGCTGGTCCCGCAGGCCTCGAGCGGCGGGCGCGGGAGGTTGAGCCACAGATCGCAACCGCGCACGAGCAGCGCAGCCGACCGCAGGTCGTAATCGTCCAGGAAGACGACGCGCTCGCCGATCACCCGCGCGTACTTCAGTCCAAACAGCTTCTGCAGGGTTCGCTTGGCCTCCTCATCTCGCGGATGAGCCTTGCCCGCAAGTACCACCTGCACTGCTTGCTCGCCGCTCAGCAGCGAAAGCGTCCATTCCGGGTCGCGCGTGAGCAATTCGAGGCGCTTGTAGGTGGCGACCCTCCGTGCGAAGCCGATCGTGAGGACATGCGGATCGAATGCTCGCGACGCGGCCTGCACGTACTCCCGCACATCGCCGCGGGCGAGGCGATCGGCGGTGCTGCGACCACGGATGAACTCAACCAGCTCGGATCGCTGACGCCCTCGGGCGGCCCACAGCTCGGCGTCGGGGATGTCGGCGACCGGGTCCCACGTCGCCGGGTCGGCCGCCTCCGCAATCCAGCGCTCACCCAGATGCGCATCCAGCAGCTCGCGCATCGCCCGGCCGATCCAGGTCGGTACGTGAACCCCGTTCGTCACATATCCGATCGGGACCTCCTCGACTGGCAGGTCCGGCCACAGCGAGCTCCACATCTCCCGGCCGACCTCTCCGTGCCGCCGGGAGACGGCGTTGGCTGCGCCGCTCATCCGCAGCGCCGCCTGCGTCACCCCGAACGGCTCATGCTGGTCATCGCCGCGAGTGCGCCCGAGCGCGAGCAGCTCCGAGGCGGGCAGCGAGAGCTCCTGCGCGAGGCGCGCGATCGCCCGCTCAACCTGCTCGGCCGGGTACGAGTCGTTGCCCGCGGGAACCGGTGTGTGGGTCGTGAAGACGGTCCGCTTGCGAGCGCTCTCCAGCGCGCCCCGAAGCGATTCGCCGTCGTGTTCCGCAACTCGAACCAGCTCGAGCGGTGCGAGCGCCGCGTGCCCCTCGTTCAGGTGAATCACGCTCGGCTCGATTCCGAGCGCGCGCAGCGCGCGGACCCCGCCGATGCCGAGCAGGATGTACTGCGCGAGCCTGGTGTGCGCATCGGCCTCGTACAGCCTGGCGGTGATCCACCGCTCGAGCGGGCCGTTGGCGGGAATGTCGGTGTCGAGCAGGAACAGCGGCACCCGGCCCACAGCGACCCGCCAGATCTGCGCGGTGACATCCGCTTCATACACCGGGACGGTGATCGTCAGCGGCTCGCCGCTCGGGCGCGTGACGAGGGCCGCCGGCAGCCGCTGCGGATCCGTGTCGACCCAGTACTCGTGCTGCCAGCCGCCGGCATCGATCCGCTGCCGGAAGTAGCCCTTGCGGTACATCAGGCCTACGGCGGCGATCGGGATCGCCCGGTCGGAGGCCTCCTTGAGCAGGTCGCCGGCGAGCGCCCCGAGACCACCGGAGTAGACCGGCAGCGATACGTGAACTCCGTACTCCGCGCACAGGAACGCGACCGGGCGCTCGGGGTCGAAGTCGCGATGGGACGGGCGCTCGAGGTCCTCGCGCAGAAGTGCCTCCAGCCGCGCGGCGCTCGCCAGCAGCGCATCGTTGGCGGCCGCGCGAGCGAGCATCCCGAACCTGCATTCCTCGAGCAGCCTCACGGGGTTCTGGCAGGAGAGCTCGAATCGCTCCGGGTCCACGGATGCGAACAGCTCGGGGCCGCCGGGGAGCCACGACCAGCGGTAGTTGTAGGCGAGCCGGGCGAGCGAGGCGAGCGGCCCGGGTAGCCGATCCGCAAGCTCTGCAGCGGCGCGCCGGAGGTCCTCGCGGCCGTCGTTGGGAGTTGCCCTACCGTCTTGCAAGACCCTGATTATCGAGCAGGCACCGCCCCCGGCGCCGCTGTACGCTCGCGCGCTTGACCGCTGCCGGCCACGACGCGCCTGAGCACTCGACTCCCTGCACGCTCGGCGTGCTCGCGTTCGGCGACTCGATCACCCACGGCGGCGGAGAGCTGCAGTGGGGCGTGGCGCTGCAGTCCTGGGCGCTGTGGGCCGCGCGCGGGCTCGGCCTCCCCTACACCGGGTATGCCGTCGACGGCGCCCGCGCAGAGGATGTACGTCGCGAGCAGATCCCTGCCTTCATCGAGCGTACGGCACTCATCAGCGCGCGGTACGAGCTCGGCTGCGTGTACGTCGGGGTCAACGACGTCAGGGCGCCGGACTGGGACGCCGACGCGTTCGCGCGCGAGTTTCGGATCGCGCTTTGGTTCCTGGCGGCGCGGTGCGAACGGGTGCTGACCGCCACGGCGCCATTCGACCTCGGCCGTCCGCGCGCGGGTGCCGTCAAGGTGAGCGAGCTGAACGAGGCGGTGCTGTCCGCGGCCGCTGAGATCGGCGCGCTGGTGGTGGATCTGCGGTCGTTCGGGGCGCGGAACCTGGTGATGAGCGACCACGTGCATCCGACCGCATTCGGACAGATCGCGATCGCCGAGCGCGCGCTCGCGGTGCTCGAACGGGACGGCGCGCGGGTCGCGGTGCGTCCGTCGTCGCTGATCCGTTACGAGACAACGCGGTGGAACCGCCTCCGTGGCGACGCCACATACGCCTACAGGCACGCCAAGGTGAGCGCGGGAGCCGCGGCGAAGGTCGCCGCCGGGCGCATCTGGCCCGGGTGAGAGGGGCAATAACCCGGCACTCGACGGCTCCGATTCGTCGGTTGCCAGGTTGACGACGCTAGGGTCCTCAGATTGGCAGTCGAGGATCCGGGGGCGTCGAGTGACGAGTTAATGCTCGAACTCGCGCGCCAGTAGGTCCATCAGGAGGCCGTCCCGCCACACACCTTCGGGCGAGCGCCAGTACTCCCGCATCACCCCAACCGCCCGAAACCCGACCTTCTCGTAGGTTCGGATCGCAGCCGCGTTGTCGACCGTCGGATCGATCGTCAGCCGGTGGTGACCTCGCTCGCCGATCAGGTACCGCGCAAGCGTGCGCACCGCGTCCGTTCCGATTCCCTGCCGCTGGTGGGCGGTGGCGATGAACAGGTCGACGGCGGCATGGCGAAAATCCGGCGTGTTCTCCTCGAAGTACTGGATCAGCCCGATCAGCTCCCCGTCGCGTTCGATGCCCAGCGGGACTTCGGAGGGCTCCGTGCGGCCGACAATCTTGTGTCGGAGCTCGTCGGGATCCGGCAGGTTCCACCAGCGCGCGACGCTGGGCTCGGACTGAATCTCGACCAGCCGCTCGACGTCGTCCTGCTCGAGCGGGCGCAGCACGCACAGCTCACCGATCAGCCGGGGCGTGATCACGGCAGCCTCCCCGCCTCCTCGGTCGCCTCCCGCAGCTGCCTCGCCAGCGCGGGCGTCAGCGCTCCCGGTCGCATCTGCCAGCGCCAGTTGCCCGAGGCGCGCCCCGGAGCGTTCATCCGCGCCTCGATTCCCAGCCCGAGTACATCCTGCGCCTGCACCATCGCCACCCGCGCCCGCGAGGAGAATGCCAGGCGGATCAACCCCCACCAGGGCTGGCGACCCGCGAGGCCGCGCTCGCGCAGGGCCCGATCGACTGCGTCGCGGCGCGCTCCGTCGAGCGACGAATACCAGCCACGCAGCGTGTCGTGGTCGTGGGTCCCCGTGTATACGAATCGATCGGAGGCGTGGTTCTCGAGCCGGTGGGGACTGCCCGGGTCGCCGGGGTCAAAGCCGAACTGGAGGACCAGCATCCCTGGCAGCCCGAGCTGCTCGCGCAGCCGCTCGACAGCGGGCGTGATCACGCCGAGGTCCTCGGCGACAAGCGGCAGCGAGCCGAGCGATCGCTCGAGCGCGGCGAACAGGGCGCGCCCGGGGCCGCGCCGCCACCGCCCTCGCGCGGCCGACCGAGCGCCTGACGGCACCGCCCAGTACGCAACAAACCCGCGGAAGTGGTCGATCCGGGCGACGTCGAACAGCTCGAGCGTGCGGCGCATCCGCTCCACCCACCAGCGATAGCCCCGGCGCCTGAGCGCCGGCCAGTCGTACAGCGGGTTTCCCCACAGCTGACCCGAAGCCGAGTAGGCGTCGGGCGGTGCGCCGGCAACGTGACCCTCCTGGAAGAGCTCGGGATGCGCACGGTGGTCGGCGCTTCCGGCGGCGACATAGATCGCGACGTCCCCGTACAAGCGGATTCCACGGTCCGAGCAGTAGCGGCGCAGGTCATCCCACTCGCGCTGGAAGCGGACCTGGTCGGCGACCGCGCCGCGCCCCGCGAAGCGCTCCCAGTCGCCGATCCAATATGCCTCGTGCTCGCGAAACCATGCGATCTCAGGCGCCGACGCCGGGGCGCGAGGGTGCGCGAGCAAGCCCGGCCAAGCCGCGAAAGCAGACCGGGCCTTATAGGGTGAGTGGTGGCGGTCAGGCGGTCCCAGAGGCAGCACTTGCCACCACGACTGGCCTGCCGCGGCGAGCCAGTCCGCGAATTTGTATGCCTCTGAGCCGAGACGGCCGCCGGGAAGCGAGGTGATATGCAGCTGGACGCCGCTGGAGCGAGGAAGAACGATGGTTTACCTGACCTGGATACGCGGATACTGTGATCGACAGTGGCTTCTATCGAAGTGAAACCGACTACGGCGCGAAGGCCTCAGCAGCCCGACGGGCCGGCAGTCCCTACCCGGATCCAGATCCAGTATCCCTCGCCGGCTGTCGACGACGGCCGCTATGCCGCCAAGCGATGTGTCGGCGACACCGTCGGGGTGTCGACCGACGTGTTTCGCGACGGCCACGATCTGCTGCGGGCGGTGGTCCGCTACCGCGGGCCCGCCGACCCGCAGTGGCGCGAGGCGGAGATGCACCGCACCGACGCGCACCTCGGCGGCGTCCGCTGGGGCGGGAGCTTCGAGGTCGACAGAATCGGCAGGTGGGAGTACACGATCGAGGCCTGGACGGATGTGTTCGGCACGTGGCGCGACGAGCTCGAGCGCAAGGTCGGGGCCGATCAGCACGATCTCGCGGGCGAGATCTCCGAAGGAGTCCTGCTACTCGAAGCGGCGCTCGAACGCGCTCACCAGGACGCGGACCGCGCACTCATCGAGCACGCGCTCAGAACACTCACTGACGACACGGTCCCGGAGTCAGCCCAGCACGACGCCGCACTCGGGCCGGAGCTCCACGCTGCGGTCGAACGCACGC
>CATPBV010000223.1 GCA_955652345.1 uncultured Solirubrobacteraceae bacterium
GAGACATCGGTGGGCATGGCGACGCGAGGCTGGCGAAAACGTAGCAAGCAGGCTCCCGTGGGACAGCATCTCCGACGTCGATCTCGCAGGGGGCCTACTGATCATCGTCGGCCTGATCGTGGTGACGCTGGTCCTCATCCCGATCCTGCTGTTCGGGATCGAGCTGATAATCGTCGGCTGCTTCCTCGCGGCCGGCTTGGTCGGACGGCTGGTACTTGGCCGCCCCTGGGTGATTGAGGCACGAGTCCTGGGTCGATCCGACCAAGCGCAAAGCCTGCAGTGGAAAGTCTCCGGCTGGCGCCGATCCCGGCAGCGGATTGACGATGTGGTCAAGGAACTGGCTGCTGGTCGCGATCCTGCTCCACAGGTCGTGACACACGAGCTGGCGTTGCCGGATTGATCCACAAGCGAGGCCGTCCGGAAGACCGTCCTCGCTTTCTGTGGATCCGCTGATGAGCAAACCCGTGGTAGGAGGCGCCGACGGCGAGCGCTGAGCGGCTTTACTTTCCCCGTGCGCGCGCTGATCGTCACGAGCATGTACCCGTCGCCGGAGCGGCCCGCTCACGGTGGCTTCGTGCGCGACCAGGTCGAGGCGCTGCGAGAGATCGCCGAGGCCGAGATCGAGGTATTCGCATTCGCGCCGGGTGACGCGAGCCGGTACGTGCGGGCGGCAGCCGACCTACGCAGCCGGCACGGCCGGGAGCGCTTCGACATCGTCCATTCGCACTTCGGGTTGACCGCCTGGCCGGCGTTCGCGGCTCACGGAAAGGCCCGGGCGGTGACGCTGCACGGCACCGATCTCGAGCACCCGCGCTCCCGGAAGATAACCCTGGCGGCGCTCCCGTTCCAGGATCTGGTCGCGACGGTCTCAGGGGCCTTGGCCCGAAGAGTTCCGGCGTGGGCGCCCCGGGGCATGACGGCCGTGCTCCCGTGTGGGGTGAACGTGGATCGCTTCAAGGCGATCCCGCGCGAGCAGGCGCGAGCAGAGCTCGGCCTGGACCCAGATGGCCCCTACCTGCTGTTCCCCGCCGACCCCGGACGCCCGGAGAAGCGTCACGACCGGGCGCTGGAGGTGGCGGGCGATGTTCGCCTGCTGGTTCTCAACGGCGTCGATCCCGAGCAGGTGCCCCTGTGGGTCAACGCCGCGAACGCGGTGCTGGTGCCGTCCGAGCGCGAGAGCTTCGGCCTCGCGGTGCTCGAAGCGCTCGCATGCGACGTACCGGTGCTCGCGACCCCGGTGGGTATCGCCCCGACCGCGCTAGCCGGGGTGGCGGGAGCGCTGTGCGCGCCGTTCGACGCCGTGCGCTGGCGCGAGGCGGTCTCCTCCCACCTTGCCGCCGAGGACCCTCGGATCCAGGGGCGGGCACGGGCTGAGGAGTTCTCCGCCGAACGCATGGCTGCCCGGGTGATGGCCGCATGGAAAGCGCTGATGTAGCCCGAGGATTGGCGTTCTGCATCCGCACATGTGATGCAAAACGCCAATCCCCTAGCAGCCCAGACTGGGCCACCACTGAGTGAGGCGCCCGCGTGCCGCCGCCGCGACAGCGGCAATGCCGTCCGCGTCATCACGCGCGGCGGCCGGCGCGCCGAGCACCTCGAGCGTCGCGGCGACCGACCGAGCGAGCGCGTCGAGCGCATAGCCGCCCTCGAGCACGGCCCCCAGGGGCACGTCGAGCTCCCCCGCGACCGCCCGCAGGGACCGGGTCATCCCGGCGAATCCCGCCTCGGTCACCTGACACCCCGCGAGGGGATCCTCCCGGTGAGCGTCATAGCCGGCGGAGACCAGCAGCAGCTCCGGGGCGAACTCGCGCGCGAGCGGCACCGCGACGTGCTCGACGAGCGAGCCGTACCCGTCGTCGCCCGTCCCAGGCGGGACCGGCAGGTTGACCGTGTAGCCCTCTCCTGGGCCGCTGCCGACATCCGCTGCTGCTCCGGTTCCCGGGTACAGCGGCGACTGGTGGATCGACACAAACAGGACGCGGTCGCTCGAGTGGAAGATGTCACTGGTGCCATTGCCGTGGTGAACGTCCCAGTCGACGATCATCACCCTGGAGAGGCCAAGGCGCTCGAGCGCATGGGTCGTGGCGACCGCAACGTTGTTGAACAGGCAGAAGCCCATCGCGCGGCTGACCGTGGCGTGATGACCCGGCGGTCGGTGGCAGCTGAAGCCGACCGACGCCTCGCCACCGAGCAGCAGCTCGACGATCCGCACCGCGCCGCCGGCTGAGTGAAGCGCCGCTGCGAACGACCCCCTGCTGGCAACGGTGTCGAGGTCCACGTTGCCGCCCCCTGCCTCGCAGAACCGCTCGATCGCCGCCACGTAGGACTCTGGGTGCACCCGGGTGAGCGTCGAGCGATCCACCCGGGGTGAGCTCATGCGCTCGAACCCGAGCCATCCGCGTCGCTCGAGCTCGCGCTCGATCGCGACGATCCGAGCGGGCTGCTCGGGGTGGGGACCGGTCTCGTGCTCGAGCGATGACGGATGCTCCAGGAACACGGCGGTCATCGCCCGCTACCGTACTTCGCCTTGACGAGCGAGGCTCAGGTCGGGGTCGTGGGCGCCGGTTTGGCCGGGCTGTATACCGCGTTGTGCTCGTCGCAGGCGCGCGCAAGCGTCGTCCTCGTCTCCGCCTCCCCGCTTGCCGGCTCGTCGAGTTACTGGGCCCAGGGCGGGCTCGCGGCGGCGATGTCGAGTCCAGACAGCCCCGAGCTTCACCTGCGTGACACGGTCGTGGCCGGCCGCGGCGCCGTCCGCACATCCGCGGCGCGGGTGCTGTGCGACGAGGCACCCGCGGCCGTACGGGCGCTGGAGACGCTGGGGGTGCTGTTCGATTGTGATCAGGAAGGCCGGCTCGCGCTTGGCCTCGAAGGGGGGCACAGCGCCCGCCGGGTGGTCCACGCCGGAGGTGCCGCCACCGGGCGCCGCCTCGTCGCACGGCTGAGCGCGCTGGTCGCCGACGACCCTCGGATAACCGTGATCGAGAATCGCCGGGTCGTGGAGCTGCTGAGCTCCGGCGACCGGTGTCTTGGCGTCCGCCTGGACGACGGCCAGGCGCTGATCAGCGCCGCGACCGTGCTCGCCACCGGAGGCGCCTGCGCTTCGTGGGCGCGCACCACCAACCCCGCCGGGGCGACCGGCGGCGGGCTGCTGCTCGCCTATGCCGCGGGCGCCACGCTGGCGGATCTCGAGCTCGTCCAGTTCCACCCGACCGCGGTCGTCGCCCAGCCGGATGACTCGGGCGCCGCGCAAAACGGCGAGGCCGGATGCCGAGCGCGCGGCAAACCCGAGGGAATCGATGGGTTCCTGGTGACCGAGGCGATCCGCGGCGAGGGAGCGACGTTGCTGGATCACGACGGCCAGAGATTCGTCGACGAACTGGCTCCGCGGGACGAGGTCGCCCGGGCCGTCCAGCGCCGCATGGCCCTCACCGGGGCGGCGTCGGTCGACCTCGACATGCGCTCGGTCGATCCGGCGCTGTTTCCAACTGTCGTAAGCGCGCTGCGCCGCGGCGGGATCGACCCCGAGCGCCAGCTCGTGCCCGTGGCCCCGGCCGCGCACTACATGATGGGAGGGATCGCGACCGACCTCGATGCGCGCTCCACGCTCGCGGGCCTGTATGCCGTCGGCGAGTGCTCGTGCACCGGGCTGCACGGCGCCAACCGGCTCGCCTCGAACTCGCTCAGCGAGTGCCTGGTGTTCGGCGCGCGGGCGGCGCGCGCGGCGCTCGCCCAGCCTGCCGCGAGCGGCGCCGAGCCGGCCGCACCGGCGGACACAGCGCCGTCGCCTGCGCAGCCGTCGGCCGAGAGCCGGGAAGCGTTGTGGCGCCACGCCGGCCTCGAGCGCGACTGCCCGGGTCTGGCGCAGCTGGTCGACGATCCGCACCCGCTGGTTAGCCTGATTGCGCGCTCGGCGCTGGCGCGGGCCGAGAGCCGGGGCGCCCACGAGCGCCGGGACTTTCCCGACTCCGATCCCGCACTGGACGGGATGCACGTGACGCTCGAGGCTGGACGCGAACCGCGCCTCGAGCATTGGGTCCAGCTCCCAGCCCGGTTAACGTCAACTTAACAATTGCCTCTACGGGGCTTCACACTCCGGCGGGATACTCGCCGCGGCAACGGAGGCGCCCTGGCAGGGGGGCTGGAAAGGAGTCTTTTTCGGCATGTACCGCTTCAGTCGAGCGATTTACCGGGAGCTCGCCGACGAGATCGTCGAGGAGCAATACAACAACGAGTGTCCGCGCACTAACCACGAGCGGGTGCTGCGGGCCTGCGAGGCGGCAGTGGAGCGCCTGGCGACGGATCGCCACTACTTCGCGTATCCAGCGCGATCGCTGTTCGGCGATATACGGGTGTACTTTCCGATGAGCGCGCAGATGCGCGTGCTGCGGGTGATCGAGCGCTATTTGGGATTTGCCGACGAGTTCCTTCGCCGGCAGCCCCAGAACGGCTACGACGTGTACGGGAATCCGCTCCAGTGCCGGGCGAGCACCCGCCGCGGAACGCAGTGCCAGCGGATGCCGTTGCCTCACAACGGCTACTGCCCGTCTCATCAGCATCTCGCGGAGACCGAGGACGAGGAGCTCGCGGCCGCGTTCGCCGCGGCGTAGACGCCGCTCACAGAGAGGATATGGGGCCCGCTCACGCGGGCCCTGTGGTGTGCGTGCCGCAACTCGACGGCCGACGAGGGGCATGTCGCTAAAGCTCCGCGCGCTGCCGCCGATTACCCGGGGCAATGCGAGCCTACATCCGCTCCAATGCGATCGCTCTCGTCGCGCTGTTCGTGGCCCTTGGCGGCACGTCTTATGCTGCCCTGACGCTGCCAAAGAACAGCGTCGGGACGAAGCAGCTGCGCAACGGCGCCGTGACCGCCGCGAAGGTCAGAAAGGGCTCGCTCCTTGCCAAGGACTTCAAGGCCGGCCAGCTCCCTCGCGGGCCCCAGGGACTCGCCGGCGTCCAGGGGCCGCCTGGCCAGCAGGGCCAGAAAGGCGACCCGGGCACCCCGGGGGCTCCCGGCACCGCGCGTGCCTACGCGCTTGTCAATGTCGCTGCCCAGTTCATCGGCCCGCACCCCGGGTTCACCGCCGTCAGCCAGGGCGCGTTCGCGGGCGCCTTCTGCCTGACGCCCGCGGCGGGGATCGACCCTACCCAGCATCCGGCTGTCGTCTCCGGGGAGCGCTCCACGTCACCCAATCAGATCGTCCTCGCCGAGCTCGACGTTGGTCTCGTGCAGTGCGCTTCTGGGCAGTACGAGGTCCGGACGTTCAACGCGACCAGCTCGCCCCCGACGCTTGCCAACGAGGGCTTCTCGATCGTAGTCCCGTAGCTGCGCCGCGCGCAGAACTTCGGCTACCGTCGCGCCATGCTGCTCGGGGTCGATGTCGGCGGGACCTTCACGGACGCGGTGCTCGCGGTCGACGGGCGGCTCGTCACCGCCAAGTCCCCCACCACGCCTCACGACCAGTCCGAGGGGGTGATGGCCGCGATCGAGGCGGCGGTGGAGCGCGCCGGCGTCTCGCTCACGGAGATTCGCGAGCTCTCGCATGGGATGACCGTCACCACCAACGCGCTGCT
The DNA here is from genome assembly GCA_955652345.1 of uncultured Solirubrobacteraceae bacterium. Taxonomy (GTDB): domain Bacteria; phylum Actinomycetota; class Thermoleophilia; order Solirubrobacterales; family Solirubrobacteraceae; genus Palsa-465. Next base: position 5,572 of record CATPBV010000223.1, read on the forward strand.
CGAGGGCCGCGGCGCGCGGACCGCGCTGGTCGCGACCGAGGGCTTCACGGATGTGGTCGAGCTGGGCCGCCAGAACCGGGCCGAGCTGTACCGCCTGTGCGCGGCGCGGCCGGAGCCGCTGGTGCCAGCCGAGCTTCGGTTCGGCGCACCCGAACGGATGACACC
>CATPBV010000224.1 GCA_955652345.1 uncultured Solirubrobacteraceae bacterium
AGGTTCTGGACCCAGACGTTGTTGGCCTTCCAGACCATGATCCCGTTGAGACCGAGAGCACCGCCGGCCGATTTGGGGCCGAAGTTCTGATCGGCCAATCGGCTGTTGCATGCCGACCCGGCCTTGGTCCCGTCGATGATGACCGTGTTGCGGTTCATCCCGCGGAGGTAGATCCCCGGCTTGGTGATCAGGACCGCGGCCGGTCGGGTCGCAGCGCCCCCCGGCGCGTGGCTGCCCTTGGTCTTGTAGTCCCCGGGCCCGATCAGGATCCAGTCCCCCGGGTGCGCGGCGTTGACCGCTGCCTGGATCGTCTTGAACTGTCCGTGGATTCCGTGGTAGGTGCCTACCAGGAGCACGCGGGCGTTCGCAACCGAGGCGATCGCAAGGCACCCGCAGACGGTCAGAACGGCAGCAATGGAACGGCGCATTGGGTCTCTCCTCTCCGGTGTCCGGCGCGGCGATCCTACATGCTCGGATCGAGCTCGAACGCCACGCCGCCGATCTGGACCTCGTCGCCCGCCTCGAACCCGCGCGCCTCGAGCGCGTCAATCACGCCAATCCCGCGCAACCTACGTTCCAGATGTGCCAGCGCGTCGTCGTTGTTCAGGTCGTAGCGCGCGATCAGCCGCTCTACTCCGCGCCCGGTGACCCGGAAGACGCGATCCCCAATCCGCTCGACGCGGTAGCCGCGGTCGGCCGCGGGACGAAACACGCGGTGCTCGGCCAGCGTCTCCGGCGGCGCCTCGTCGGGTGCTTCGTCCGTGGCCGGCTCGGGTGGCGCGGCTCGGACGAGCTCCCGGGTCAGGTCCTCGAGACCGAGTCCGCTCACCGACGAGGTCACGACCACCGGCGTTCCTGGACCCAGCCGGGCGCGCCACTCGTCGCGGGCGCGTTCGCGGGCCTCCTGATCGACCAGGTCGGCCTTCGACAGCGCAAAAACTCGCGGGAGCGCCGCCAGCCTCGGGTCGTGCTCGGCGAGCTCGCGCTCGACGGTCGCGTGATTGGCCGCCGGATCGGATCCATCGAGCGGTTTCAGGTCCAGCACGTGCACAAGTAGCCGGGTTCGCTCGATGTGCGCGAGGAACTCGTGGCCGAGGCCGGCGCCGGCGCTCGCGCCCTCGATCAGCCCGGGAATGTCGGCGACCACCAGCTGGCGGTCGTTTGCCTCGAGCGTTCCGAGCACCGGCTCGAGCGTGGTGAATGGATAGTCGGCGACCTTCGGATGCGCTCGCGTGAGACGCGAGAGCAGCGAGGACTTGCCGGCGTTCGGAAGGCCGACGAGCCCCACGTCCGCAAGCAGCTTCAAGTGCAGCGTGACCCACGTCTCATCGCCGGGCAGCCCCCTCTCGGCGAACCGCGGAGTCTGGTGGGTGGGACCGGCGAAGCGCTTGTTGCCCCGGCCGCCCGGCCCTCCACGAGCGATCACGACCCGCTGGCCGGAACGGACCAGGTCGTGCCGGGTGCCATCCGGCTCGAGCTCGACCTCGGTGCCGGGGGGAACCGCGATCTCGAGCGTCTCTCCGTCCTTGCCGTGTCGCAGCGCTCCCTGACCATGGCCGCCGCGGCCGGCCTTGAAGTGGCTCTTTCGCCGGAACGTCTCGAGGTCGCGCAGCGAGTCGTTGCAGACCAGCACGACGTCGCCGCCGCGCCCCCCGTCTCCGCCGTCGGGGCCGCCCTTGGGTACGTGCGCCTCGCGGCGGAAGCTGAGACAGCCGTCGCCACCGCCGCCGGCCTTCACGTGGATGCGGGCCCTGTCGTGCACTTGAGATGATGCTGCCATGTCCAATCCTGTGTTCCTGATCACCGGCGCTTCGAGCGGGATCGGCGCCGCGACTGCGCGTGCCGCAGCGGAGCAGGGCTACCGCGTGGTCCTCGCAGCCCGGTCGGCTGACCGCCTGTCGGAGTTGGCCACCGAGCTGGGGGGTGCCGACAGCGCGCTCGCCGTGCGCTGCGACGTCACAGAATGGGACGACCAGCAGGCGATGGTCCGGACCGCTCTCGAGCGCTTCGGGCAGCTCGACGTGGTGTTCGCGAACGCGGGGTTCGGGGCGACCCGCGGCTTCCTCGAGGAGTCGGTCGAGCACTGGCGCTCGATGGTGCTCACCAACGTGTACGGCGCGGCGCTCACGATCCGGGCGACACTGCCTGCCCTGAAGGAAGCCCGCGGCCATCTGTTGCTCACGAGCTCGGTCGCCGGCCGCCGCGCGCTCCCGGGGTCACTGTACTCGGCCACCAAGTTTGCGGTCACGGCGATGGGCGAGTCGGCGCGGCTGGAGCTGAACGACTCAGGAGCGGGTGACGCTAATCGAGCCGGGGATGGTCGACACGCCGTTCTTCTCCAAGCGCCCGACGGGCGCCCTCGATCCGGATGACGTCGCGCGGGCGGTGATGTTCGCGGTCTCCCAGCCGCCGCATGTGGACATCAACGAGATCCTGATCCGCCCGACTGCACAGTCGAGCTAGCGGGCGATGAGCGCTGCGCGGACGTCCGCGGCGACGAGCTCGGCCTGGTCGGTGACCTGCCACCAGGAGTAGCGCTGCACGGTGTACCCGGCGCGTCTGAGCGCGAGGTCGCGCTCTCGATCGCGCTTCATCCGCGCCGGGGTGGCGTGCGCACGGTGTCCGTCGACCTCGACAACAAATCGGTGCTGTTGCCAGAAAGCGTCGACGAGGAAGCCCTCGACGGTCACGTTGACGCTCGGCACTGGAAGCTCGTGACGTTCGCACAGCTC
>CATPBV010000225.1 GCA_955652345.1 uncultured Solirubrobacteraceae bacterium
GGTCTGTCGCCGGCGCGGGCAGGATGGTCGCGCCGTCGCGGAAGCGGGTCCGTGCGAACACCCGCCGGGCCGGACAGCGCGCTCGCTGCTCGCCAGGGCCCTGTTGTTGCCCAGAAGGTCCGCGGAGCGTCTCGTTCGGAGACGCTCCGCGTCTGTCGTTTGGTCTAGATCTAGACGCGCGCGGTCGCGGGTTGCGGTAGGCCGACCGAGGCTTGCGGATCGACCTCGAAGTAGCTGTTGTCGCTGGAGTCGCCTTGGACGCCATCGATGTAGTCGCGTACGGCCTGGACCGAGTCGGCTTCCCAGATGCAGGTCGCGAATTGCCTGTCGGTGCTGAGGCAGAACTGGCGAGCTTGCACGCCGGGTGGCGCGTTCTCGGCCAGCTTCTCGCTTCGCGAGAGCATCGCGTCCGCGTCCCTGATGCGGTGCTGGATACCTACGAACATGTGGCTCCCTTCGGTTTGTTGGTGGTCTCGACCTTGGTCATCTCAAGGGCTGTGCCGTGTCACGTCAGTAGAGGATTGAGGGGAGGTATGCGCCGTGTGGTTCGTTGTAGAGCCCGAGGGTCATGAGGGTTAGGAGCTGTGTGACGCGGAGTCGGTTGGCCAGGCACCAGCGGAAGAGCTCTGTGTTGCGGATCGGAACGAGCACCCCGGGGCCCTGGAATTCGTGTGCGGCCGCGAGCAGCGCTTTGATGTCTTCGGTGGTTTCACCGACGGCGTGACCGAAGAATGCGATCGCGCTGGCGTAACCACTGATGCGCCCCTCGCGTTCGACCACGAGGGCCGAGTGCTGGTGGATCGCGTCCTCGAGCTCGCCAGCCCGGTCGTGCCCATGCACGACCGAGCAGAGGCGGTTGCATGTTTCGGTGTCTTGAGGGGTCGCAGGCCGGACGTGGGATCCGGGCAGCGGCGCCTGGATCGCTGGCCCCTGCATGCATGCGATCGGCTCGCGGACGGCGAACCCGAGGTTCGCGTAGAGCGCGAGCGAGCGGTTGTGGTAGGCGGTCTGCAATAGGCGGACGCCGGGAGCGGGGGAAATGCTGGCTTGGTCGAGCACGTTCTGCATGAGCTGGCGGCCGACCCCGCGGTTCTGGTGCTCGGGGCGCACAGTGATCGGGCCGACGCCGGCGATCGGCCCGCGCTGGTCGAGGAAGTTGCTGCCCACAGGCTGCCCGTCGATTTCGGCGACGACCGAGTAGAAGCCCGGGTGCTCGAGCAGCATTGAGATCAACCCGAGGGCGACATCGACGGTGGGAAAGTCGGTCGGGAAGGCGTGCTCTGAGGCGATCGCGCCGAACGCCTCGAAGCAGATCTCGGCGCAGGCCGGCGCATCCTCGGGTGTTCCGGCGCGCAGCTTGACGGGCGAGGTTGATGTGCTCGTCTTCTCGCTGAGAGTGGGCTGCAGGTGTGTGGCGCTCATCGTCGTTGCTCCTGTCGCTGATTTGCTATTTCACTGGCGGCCGTGCGCGCCTGGGCGGTGACCCCGGCCGCTTGGACCGTCCGCGAGGATGGGGGTTTTGGCCCCGCGCAGATAGACGTCCGCAGCTTCGACCGGCTCCGGCGCGCTGAGCTGCTCGATGATCGCGCCGGTGTCGAGCCATACGTTCTCCCGCGAGATCCGCCCGTCGCTGAACTCCCAGACGCGCAGCATGCGGTGCGAGATCCGCCGCCCGTTGCCGGGGGATCCCGGCGAACTCGCCGCAGACGGTCCCGGTCCATTGGTGCTCGATCACGCAGAAGTTCTCGCCATACCACGCGTGGTTGACGACTACCAGCTCGGTGTGAACTGTCTGGGTGAGCCACTCATAGAAGCGACGTGCGGCCTCGGGTCCGTGTAGCGGCCCGGTCGGCGAGCCGACGACGTCGTGCACGACATCGTCGGTGTACATCGCCACGCATCCGATCGGATCGCCGGCCCGCTCTGCCCGCAGGTGCCGTTCGACCAGCCGGTGCATCTGTTCTCGGTCCATCACACCCTCCGGTCATCCACTGGTCGTGCGTCTCGCGTCAAGGGGTCGATGATGCGCCGTGGCGGCGTGTTCGGCAATCCCTCGATGGTGGGAACTTGAGCGTGTGATCCTTCGGTGAGGGATTGCGCCGCCACCGGAGGGCGACTACGCTCTGTGGATGGGCAAGGACCGGGTGCGGGAACGCTGCCGTGAGCGGGTCACGCGGTTGGCGGACTCGAGCGCCAGCGCAGATGAGCTGCGGTTCGAGGCGATCGCCGAGCTCCAGCGCGCGATTGGGTTTGAGTACTGGTGCTGGCCGCTTGCCGACCCAGAAACGCTGATCGTCGCGGGAGCTCTGGACCACAACCCGCCTGGCTTGCTTGCGGCGCTGTCGCGAAAGCTAGCGATCGAGGAGTCCGGCGAGGACATCCACACCAAGCGGCTCGCCGCGCGCGGCGCTCGCGCCGCCGTAGCACGCGGCGCGGTGACCGGCGGTGATCTCCCCCGCAGCGCGGTCTGGGATCAGTGCCTGCGCCCGCACGGGGTCGGCGATGACATTGCGGCAGCGTGCCGCGACGCGCATGGCTGCTGGGGCTGGGTGATCGCCCAGGGCGCCAGCGACGATCGCCCCTTCAGCGACCAAGACGCCGAGCTCTTGGACGACGTGTCCGTAACGTTGGCAGCGCTCTCGCGCTCTGCCTTCGTGGCCGCTCCCAAGTATGCGGCAACCACCGATCCCTCGCCCCCCGGGGTCGTGATCCTCGATCAGCAGCTCACCCAGACGAGCTGGACCCCGAGCGCCCGCGCGTGGCTCGACCAGATGGCCCCCAACGTGCCCGCTTCCATGAAGATGATCACCAGTCGACTGATCGCCAACCCCCACGATCAGCGCCGACGCGCGAGCGCGCACGCCCGGATCCGCACCACGGGCGGCGTCTGGGCGATGTTCGACGCAGCGTTCCTCGAAGGCCACGGCAGCGGGCAGATCGCGATCACCATCCGGGGGGCCACTCCCGACGAAGTGCTCGACCTGCTCTGCCACGCCCACGACCTGACCAGGCGCGAGACCGAGCTCGTCCGTCAACTCGTCAACGGCCTGAACACCCAGCAGATCGCCGAGCGGCTCTACATCACGCCATACACCGTCAAAGACCACCTCAAAGCGATCTTCAAAAAGGTAGGAGTCAGCACCCGCGGCGAACTCGTCTCCCAGCTCACCGGACGTCCGGCAAGCGGCGAGCACGAAACCGCCTCTGCGGCATAGCACGACCGAGGAGCCTCGGCCGCGTCCGGCCGATGGCAGCACGTTCACCCGCGGGACACGCAGTCCGTAGACAGCTGCGCTGCCCGCGCCAACGAAAGCGGCAGTGTTGGCGCAGACTCTCGCTTCGCTGGCGAGCAGCACTGCTCGCGCGTGCGGTGTTGACTTCTCAGATGGAAGGGCTGCAGCCACCGCGACGAGTCCGCCGTCCGCTTCCGCAATGTCGCCGGAGGGGTCACCGCGTCGGCGCGATCGCTTCAGGCGTTTATGTGAGGTCGTTGCGGGCGCGTGAACGACGTGAACGGAGGCCTCTGGGAAGGGCCCGCAGACGCGATATGTGCGGTCCGTGCTCGACGTGAACGACGTGAACCAGCTCCACGCGCTAATCCGCGCTCGAGCGCTGGCGGAGCCGCCGCCCGCCGACGTCGAGCGTCGTGGAGCTGGATCGACCACCTCCATGAGTCAGCGGAGGGGCCGTCTGAGGCCGCCTCAGGCGCCTCGGGGTCATAGCGATTAGCTGGACCGCGCTTGCGCTCCTCGCGGCGATGGCCGTCGCTTCCTCCCCTCATTGCGCCGTTGACGTTCCCGCCGACCCGCGCCCGACTTCGGTCGTTTCGGTCGTACATCGTCAACGCGTCAAACCAGCGAGGCCGGCACCCACGTCGATCACATATGAACAACGTCAATCCCCAGCAACCACGGGAAGGTCAGAGGCGACCTGCACATAAACGCCTAATCCAGCAGCGCCTGGTGGCTCATTGGGAGGCGCGCCACCGTCGCGAGAGCCTCGCTCTGGTTCCGCCACAAGCATCTCGAACGTGACGCCGACCTCCCTGAGTTGCGCGGAAACCGCGCAACTCGCTGGCGACTGCTTTCGCGATCTGGGCGCTCTCAGAC
>CATPBV010000226.1 GCA_955652345.1 uncultured Solirubrobacteraceae bacterium
CCTCAGGGCTCGCAGGTCCCTACGCGCAAACCCCGAGCTGCTCGAGCAGCGCGCGGGCTCGATCGGCCCCCGTGCGGTCGCCTTTGACGGCGAACAGGTCGAGTGCGGCGCGTACCTCCGGGATCGCCTCCTCATCGCGTCCGAGCGCTGACAAAACCAGCGCGAGCTCGAGCTTGGCATTGGCCTGGTCGACCACAAAATCGGTCAGAAGGGCATGCTCCACCGCGCTGCGGGCCCAGCGCTCGGCCGCTCCGCGGTCTCCATCGGCCAGCGACAACCGCGCCCGCACCGCGTGAGTGATCGCGCCGTTGATCTCGTCATCGGCCGCGCCCAGTTCGTCGGAGAGCTCCACGGCGGCGCGCGCGGCGTCCCGGTGCCCGAGAAGCTCATGCGCCTGTGCGAGCATTGCCTGTGTCGTGGACCGGTACGCGCGTTCGCCTAGCTCAGCGAGGATCGCGTCGTGATGCAGCAGCGATGCGAGCGCTGCAGCAGGGTCCCCCTCCGAGAACCCGATACGGGCAAGGTCATGCCCGAAGGCGGCCGCCCTCGTCCGCATGCCTAGGTCCCGCAAGCCCTCGCTCGCGCGCTGCGCGAGCCTTCGAGCGTCGCCGAAGCGTCCCGCGAGCCGCTCAAGCTCGGCGCGGCCAACATCGACGCACGCCGCGAGATACGGCCCCGGCTCCTCGTGCTCGATTATGTTGAGTTCCCGCGCCATCGTCCGGGCATCCTGCCGCCCGTAGATGAGCGTCGCGATGTACCAGCCCAGCGCACGCGACCGTAGGCCTTCGTCGCCAGCGTTGCGCGCGTGCTCGGCGGCGAGCCGAGCCTGGTCGGCGGCGGGCGTTGCCCGGCTCGCGCCCCACTGCACCCAGAACGCCACCATGTGAGCCTTGGCCAGGCCACGCTCATCACCTGCGCGGGCGAGCCGCTTGAGCAGCACCGGTAGCTGCGCCTCGATCGCCTGCACCGCCTCCTGTGGTCGCGCGGCGATCAACCACTCGAGCCGGGTGAGCGCGGTGAGCCCGCCGGCGTCGGGATCGCGCTCGGCCGCCGCCAGAAGCTGGTCAACGCGCGCGAGGTCATCCGCCTCGATCAGCTGCTCGGCGAGGTCGACTGCGATCGGGGCGTGGAGCCTGTCGTGCTCTGATGTCAGGGCAAGCGCACGCTCGAGGAGGTTCCGGGCGGCAGGCGCATCGCTTCGCCCGCCTGCACGCCGGCCGGCCGCGTGTAGGTGCTCAGCGCCACGCCGCGCGATGGCGGGGTTGACCTTCAGGCCAAGCTCGCGCTCGTAGCGGGCCGCCTGCTCCAGATGCCAGCCGGCGATCTCGTCCAGCTCAAGAAGCTCCACCGCGGTCTCCTCCAGCCAGCGTGCGAACCGCTCGTGGAGATCTGCGCGCGTGCCCTTCGGCAGGCTTTCGTAGGCTGCGTCGCGGATCAGGAGGTGGCGAAAGCGAAACGCCTGGTCCCGCCGGATCGTGGCCGGGTGCGGCTTTATCAGCTCCTTGCGCACGAGCTCCGTGAGCCGCGCCTCGATCTCCGGCGCCAGCCGCTCGCTGGCAAGAGCCTTGACCGCTAGACGGTGAAACACCTCGCCTTCAACCGCGCCACGTTCGAGAACCTCGCGCTCCTCGAGCTCGAGGTCCTCGAGCCGCGCCGCGAGCAACGCCTGGATCGTCGCTGGGATGCTCACCGTGCCCCGTTCGCGCGCGAGCGCAGCCATCTCCTCCAAGAAAAGCGGATTGCCCTCGCTCGCCGCCACGACCCGCGCCCGGGCATCCGAATCAAGCCCATCACCGAGATGATCGAGCAGCGTTTCGCACTCCGCGACGCCAAGCGGCTCGAGCCGGACCGTCTCGGCATTGACGTTACCCGCGCCCCATCCCGGCCGGTCCTCCAACAGCTCCGGGCGGGCAGCGCACAGCAAGAGGATGGGTGCACGATGCGAGAGCTCGACGACATGGTCAAGAAGATCAAGCAGCATCGGCTCCGCCCACTGCAGATCGTCCACGTGCAAGATCACGGGCAGCTTCCGGGCGAGGGACTCGAGCAGCCGCCGCACCTCCCAGAACAGCTCCTCGGGCGTTGCCATGCCGCCGCTCCGTAGACGCTCAAGGACCTCTTTCGCCGCCTCGCCGGCCGGCATCAGCGCCTCGACCAGCGGCCAGAACGTGATCCCTTCCCCATAGTGAAGGCAGCGGCCACGGAGCACGGTCGCTTCAGCGTCGACGTCCTCGAGCAACTCGGCGATCAAGCGAGATTTCCCAACACCAGCGGCGCCCAATAGCGTGAACAGCTGACACCCTGAGTCCTCCACGGCGCGTTCCCACGCCTCCCGCAGCAGAGTCAGTTCACGCGCGCGGCCCACGACGGGCAGGTCAAGGCGACGCGCAACCCCGGGGGCGACCGGATCGAGACGCACCAGCCGAAACGCCGGCACCGGCTCGGACTTGCCCTTCAGCGTCAGCGGCTCGAGCGTCTCGACCTCGACCGCCGCACGAACGAGCCGAAGCGTCGCAGGGCCAAGGAGGATCTCGCCCGGCGGTGCCGCCTGCTCGAGCCGCGCTGCGACGTTCACCGCATCCCCAGTCGCAACGTTCTCTCCCTCGCTGGTGAACACCTCGCCGGTGTTGACGCCGGTGCGGAACCGCAGCGCCACACCGACCTCCTCCGCCACCGCCGCCAACGACTCGCGAATGTCGACGGCGGCTCGCACCGCCCGCAGCGCGTCGTCCTCGCGCACGCGCGGGATCCCGAACACGGCCATCACCGCATCACCAACGAACTTCTCGACCGTCCCGCCGTGGCGCTCGATCGTCGCGCGCATCTCCTTGAAGTAGCGATTCATCACCACTCGCAGCGCTTCCGGGTCAAGCTGCTCGCCGAGCGCAGTTGAACCAGTCACATCACAGAAAAGCGCCGTCACTACCTTCCGACTCTCGCGCAGCGCCGCCGCGTCCGGAAGCAGCGCGCCGCAAGCCCCGCAGAAACGGGAGCCGATCGGGCTCTCAGAGCCGCAGCGATCGCAGATGGCCATTGGTGGTCAGAGGCGCCTGGCTGCGGACGCCACGCCCTCGCAGGCCACGTCCGTCCCGGCCCTCCTCCACGAGGATTCTGACACTCCACCAAGACCAGAGCTGGAGAGCGTCCTCGAAACGCCGCGGTCAGTTGTCGTCGACGCCAAAGCGCTCGCCCGTCAATCGTCGGCGTCACGGTGGATGCGATCGTCGGCGACACCGACCGCGACGTGCCCCATTCGGCCCAGCTCTGAAGTCAGCTGCGGCTTGATGTCCACGGGATCAGGATGAGCGGTTTCCGCAAGATCGCTTGTGCCGCGCCAGTCTGCCGGCCGCACCCGGCGCCACCCGCGCCCGCGCGACTTTGCAACCGCCGGTCAGCGCTCGCGAACGTGACCTGCGGCCAGCCGGCCGACCTCGAAGCCCGCAGTTCCGGCTGTCACGACCGGGTCCTGCGCGGCGAACTCGCGCAGCGCCTGCTCGTCGTCCGTCTCGACAACCGCGAGGCCGTACGAGTCCTCGTCGGTTAGGACAGGTCCGAACACGACCATGTCGCCACGCTCGAGGTACGGGCGCCAGTGGGCAGCGTGGCG
>CATPBV010000227.1 GCA_955652345.1 uncultured Solirubrobacteraceae bacterium
CCCTCGGTGCCTGCGACGTAGCCGCCGTGACGCTCAATGGCCGCGCGCAGAATCGAGTTGTGCAGCTCGAGCGCGTCCGACCAGCGCGAGCCAAGCTCGCGCACCAGCTGGGTCGAGCCTTCGATGTCTGTGAACAGCATCGTGACTGTTCCGGTCGGGGGCTCCATCAAACGCTCGCCACTAGCCGCTGCTCAACGTATCGCTCCGGCTCATGCCCGATAAGAAGGCCTGAGCCAGCTCCCGGGGATTGGCCTTCGCCTCCGCAGTGTTGCTGCAAGAGCGCTAGCGCGATCCGAGCGTGGGTCGCTACTGTGCGGCGCCAGCCCATGAGTACGGGCGCGCTCACGTTGCTGTTCACCGACATCGAGGGGTCCACGCGGATGCTCGATCGGCTCGGCGAGCGCTACGGGGACGTACTCGAAGCGCATCATCGCGTGATCAGTGAGGCAATTGCGGCTTCTGGCGGGCGCGTTGTCGACACAGCCGGGGACTCGTTCTTTGCCGTGTTCGCTTGCGCATCGGACGCCATCGGATGCGCGCGCTGCGCCCAGCTCGCGCTCGCTGCCCATGACTGGCCAGGCGGGGAGGCGCCGCGGGTCAGGATGGGCATCCACAATGGTGCCCCAATTCTCCGTGATGGGCGGTATGTCGGGATCGACGTTCACCGCACCGCGCGCGTAATGGCTGTGGCGCACGGCGGTCAGGTGCTGCTCACCGGCGACGCCGCAGCTGCGCTCGACCCTGCGCCGTCGCTGCGCGACCTGGGCTATCACCGGTTGAAGGACCTTCCCTCGCCGGTGCGGCTGTTCCAGCTGCTCGTTGCCGGGCTGAATGCTGAATTCCCTCCGCTCCGGTCGTTGAACCAGTCCAACCTTCCCACTCCGGCGAACCCGCTTGTCGGCCGGGAGGCGGAGCTGGCGAAGGGGCTAGAGCTGCTCTCCCGCGAGGATGTGCGGCTGCTGACGCTGCTGGGACCGGGCGGCGTCGGCAAGACGCGCTTTGCGATCGAGCTGGCGGGCGAGGCGGTCACGCGCTATCGCGACGGGGTTTGGATCGTGCCGCTGGCACCGATTGGCGATCCGGCGATCATGACTTCGGAGGTTGCTCGCGTGCTGAGGGTCGAGCCGGTGGTCGGCGCGCCACTAGAGCAGACACTCGGGGAGGCGATCGCCGAGCGGGAGCTGCTGCTGGTGCTTGACAACTTCGAGCACCTGTTGGGAGCGGCGGGGACGCTCGCCGCTGTGCTGGCAGCGGCGCCCAGGGTCAACGCGTTGACGACGAGCCGGGAAGCGCTGCGAATCCAGGCGGAGCACCGGATGGAAGTTCCTCCGCTGTCGCTGCGGGAGGCCAGCGAGCTGTTCCTTCAGCGCGCGCGGGCGGTACGTCACGAGTTGGACATCGACCACGACGACGAGTCGGCGATCGAGAGAATCTGCGCGCGGTTGGACGGGTTGCCGCTCGCACTCGAGCTTGCCGCAGCTCGGATCGCAGTCTTCGCCCCGCGGGCACTCGAGGCGCGGATCGGAGAGCGCCTGGCTCTGCCGACCGCTCCGCACGACCTTCCCGAGCGCCACCGCACGCTCACCGCGACGATCGACTGGAGCTACCGGTTGCTAGAGCCGCCCGACCGTGAGCTCCTGCAGGCGCTGGCGCCCTTCATCGGTGGCGTCAGGATCGACTCGGCTGAGTCGATCTGGGGCTCCGAATCGATCGAATCGCTGATCTCGCTCAGCGAGAAGAGCCTCCTGCGGCGCCGAGAGGACTCCGACGGCGAGCCGCGCTTCTGGATGCTCGAGACCGTGAGGGCGTTCGCGCTCGAGCAGGCAGAGGCCAGCGGAAACGCCACTGCGGCCGCCGGTGCTCACGCCGACCACTTCTTCAGCTTGGTCGCCCAGGCCGAACCGCACCTCGTGTCGACTGATCAAGGGCGGTGGCTTGACCTGCTCGAGGCCGAGCATCCGAACCTACGCTCAGCTCTGGATCATCTGACGGCGCACAACCCGGAACGGGCATTGCGGATGGCGGGCATCATGACCTGGCTTTGGGATATTCGCGGCTATATGCCTGAGGGACGGCGCAGGCTGAATGACGTGCTTGCGGCCGCACCGCGGGAGTGCCCAGAGCGAGCAATCGCATTGTGGGGGGCGGGGCGCCTGGCGATGCTCGCCGGGGATGCCGCAGAGGCCGTGCCTCTGCTACGCGAGTCAGCTGGGCGTGCCCGGGCCGCCGGCGATGCACGCATGGCTGCCAACGCGCTGGCAAATCTCATTGGGGCGGCTCAGATGCTCCGCGACGAGGCCTTGATGAACACCGCAGGCGAGGAGGCGATCGCCGTCGCTCGCTCCGCAGCGGACGACTGGGCGCTGGCGACGGCGCTCAACAATCGGGCGGACGTGTTCATCGCGACAGGGGAGTTCGCCTCAGCGAAGGAATTGCTCGAGGAGTCGCTCACCATCCGGCGTCGCAGCGGCGAGGCACGCGCCATCGCGCTGACCCTGGCGAACCTCGCGCAGGTAACGCTCGCACTGGGCGACCTCGAGCGCACCGACTCGCTGGTCGCCGAGGGCCTCGCGCACGCAAGAGCGATCAACTACCGCGGAATGATCGTCCAACTGCTCGGACTCGGCGCCCTCAGCTCGCTCCAGCGCGGTGCGATCCAGCGGTCTGAAGCCCAGCTCGCCGGCACCGCTGACCAGATCGGCTCGGGGATGATGGATCCGGAGATGGCCGCGATCTTCTTCGCGGCCGCGGCAACGGTCGCGGCGATCCGCCATGAGCCGTTGACCGCCGCAACGCTCTGGGCGGCGGCCGCCGGCGCGCGCAACCAGGTGCGGCGGGCCGAGAATCCAGCCGCCGCCGCGCTCCGCGCCCGATGGCTACCCGAGGCGCGCGAGGCAGTTCCAGCGCAAACAAGCTGGGACAGCGCGTGGCAGACCGGCACCGAGATGGCACTCGAGGAGGCGTTCGCTGTCGCGGTCCGTCTCGCCACGGTGTGATGAAGATGGAGATTGCGGCGTTCCTGCGCGGCGTGCCCGTGCTCGCGGGACTCCCGGATGAGCTGCTCGCGCGGCTCTCACGCGAGGTCGAGACGGTCGAGATCGGTGCCGGCGAATGGCTCTTTCGCGAGGGCGAGCCTGCGGGCAGCATGTTCATTGTGGGGACCGGCCGGATGCAGGTGATCGACGAAGGCCCGCCCGAGACGCTGGTCCGGGTCCTGCGTCGCGGGGAGATGCTCGGCGAGCTGGCGCTCCTCCGCACCGGCGAGCGCTCGGCATCCGCACGGGCAGCGCGCGATACACGGCTACTGGAGTTGGATCGCGGGGCATTCGAGCGGCTGGTTCTCGAGGTGCCGAGCTTCGCTCTTGGCGTGACGCGAGCGATGGGGGCGCAGCTGGCGGCGAGCCGCGCGCCGATCGTCGACGCAAACCGACCGCGCACGATCGCGGTCGTTGGGCTCGACTCGGCGGCGCCAGCCGCGGATGCGGCCGACATGCTCGTCAATGCGCTCGGCGCGCACGGATCGGTCGCATCCTTGCGATCGGGCGAACTTGAGACGATCGATCGGGCCGAGCGAGACAACGAACGCGTCGTGCTGCAGGCCAATGAGGCAGCTGACGCGGAATGGACAGACCTCTGCTTGCGGGAGGCCGATCTGGTGGTTGCGACTACCAGCGGTGCGGCCGACCCCGCCTGGCTCGAGCGCGCCACCGCGCTTCGGGGTTGCGAGCTGCTCGTAGTAGGGTCGCGCCTCGGCGATGGCATGCTCGAGGCGCTCCAGCCGCGCCAGGTGCAGGTGATCGCGGACCTTGCCGGCCATCGCGAGGCGCTCCACGCGACCGCGCGCAGACTCGCCGGCCGCTCCCTGGGCGTGGTCCTCTCCGGTGGCGGAGCCCGAGCGCTCGCCCACCTGGGAGTGCTGGACGAGTTGGAGGCGGCTGGCCTGCGGTTCGACCGTCTGGCGGGAGTGAGCCTCGGTGCGCTCGTCGCAGCGTTTGCGGCCGCCGGCTTTCCCCATGAGAACACCTACCGGGCTTTCGAGCAGGGGTTCGTCGAAACCAACCCGACCAGCGACTATGCGGTGCCGGCGTATTCGCTGATTCGTGGCGCCAAGACGCGGCGGCTGCTCGGCGCAGCGTTCGGAGAGCGCCGGATCGAGGAGCTTTCGCTGCGGTTCTTCAGTCTCAGCTGCGACCTCGTGACCCGTCAGGCAGTGATTCACCGCGTGGGGCCGCTCGCCGATGCGGTCTACGCGAGCCTCGCGATCCCGGGGGTGTTTCCACCCGTCGCCACCGCTGATGGGCGGCTACTGGTCGACGGTGGCGTGCTCGACAACCTCCCGGTCGCAACTATGGCTCGGAGCGGCGAGGGGCCTGTGATTGCGGTGGACGTCGCCGGCCGGACGGGAGCCTTCAGGTCCACCCAGGGGCGCACTGCAGCGGGCCGCCTTGCGGGACCGGTCCGGCGGCTCCTCACCGGCAGTGAGGCCGAGATTCCGCGGCTGGGCGAGACACTCGTGCGGACGCTGATGGTCGGGAGCACCGACACCGTTGCGGCGGCGCGTGCGCATGCCGACCTCGTGATCACGCCGGTGGCCGACAGCGTGGGCCTGATGGATTGGCGGGCGCTGCCTCGCGTGGTGGAACTGGGACGACGCGCCGCGCGCGAGGCGCTTGCGGCGAATCCCGATCTCGTCGAACGGCTGACTGCGTAGCCGGTCGTGGGCTCCGGTGGCGCTCCCGGGACCGGTCAAGCCAGGGCGGTTACATCCACCGGCGCCTCGCGCAGGACATCCGCGAGCCCCGCTGGCGACTCCAGACCGAGCTTGATCACGGCTGATGCGAGCTGCAGCTGGACCGTCCGCGGTCCGAGGAACAGCCGCTCGGAGATCTGAGTCGCCGAGCCCCCTTGCGAAGCGGCCACCGCTACCTCGAGCTCCAGCGGCGTGAGGCGCTCGAAAATGCCGAGACGGGGGGCAGGCGGCGAACCACCAGCGCAGCGAATGCCGTTTCGTGCAAGCTGAGCCCACGAATACGCACCGAGCTGCTCGAACGTGGCTAGGGCGCCGCCGAGGACTTGCACCGATTCTGCGGTCCGGCCTTCCTTCGTCAGCGCAAGCCCGTACAGGAGCTCGGTCCGAGCTTGATCGAACGCGCCGCAACCCTCGACTGCGGCTTCGCGGGCGGCCTCAAACGCCTCGTCGAGCTCGCCCTCCGCCGCGAGCAGCGCACGGCACCGCGCTAGCGCCGCGAGCGCGGATGGTCGCTGAGTGTGCTCGGCATCCAGGGCAAAGGGATCGAGCGCCTCTCGCGCTTGATCCATACGACCGGCAAGGGCGTACGCCTCGACGAGGTCTGGTCGCCGGTGAGGTGTACGTGCCGCGTCCGACCAGCCCTGCTCGTCCTGCAGCCGGCAGGCCGCTTCGAGCTGGGCGATCGCATGCTCAGGTCGTCCCCGCCCGAGCTCGAGCAACCCGATCGCCGTGCCGGCGCGATCCAAGCGTGATCCGCCTCCAAGCCGATCAGCGAGCGCAAGTGCCTCTTGCACACATGAATGACAGTCCTCCGCCAGACCACGTGCACCTGCAAGCCATCCAAGCGCACCGAGCGCGAGGCCGGCGTCGGAGTGTTGCCCAGTTTCCCGCGCGAGCTCGAGGGCTTGGTGAAGCGCGACCGCGGCGGCTGCCCACCGGCCCGTCTCCAGATGGACGTCGGCGAGCCGGATCAGGGTGTAGGGCAGGAGGCTGATCGCACCTGTCGCGCGAGCATCGTCGATCACCTTCGTGAGCAACGCTCGTGCGGAGGCGTGCCGCCCGGCAAGTCCCAATCCCGCACCAAGGTATGCGAGCTGCTGCTGATCGCGGGCCTGCTCTGCGTGCTCCTTCGCGTGGTTCAGCCGCGCGACGCCCTCCCGGTACTCGCCGACGAATATCAGCGCCGTCCCGAGGGCGATCTCGACGGACAGGGACGAGCCGGCCTGTTGACCCGCGACCGGGTCTCCACGTGAGAGCTCGTCCGCGCGGCGGGCGAGGCGCACCGCCTCCTGCGGCTCGCCAGCCCGCAAGCTCGGGAGAACCGCGTCCGCGAGCATCTCAGCGGCCACGGATGGCTCCGTTCGCTCACATCGGGCTGCCGCTGCGATCAGCTGGTCGCGCGCGATCTGCGAAGACCCGCTGCGCGCGACGATACGCCCGCGGGCATGCTCTGCCTCACGGCGCGTGAGCTCCGTTTGCGCATGGCGAAGGGCTGCATCGACGTGATCGAGTGACGCGTTCACGTGCCCTGCGAGATGGGCGGCCCCCGAAGCCTCGAGCAGGCGGCGGGCGCGCGTGTCTCGGTCCGGGGTCAGCCTCGCCGCTTGCTCGAAGCATGCCGCGGCCGCAGCAAACGCAGTCCGGTCGCGAGCCTTCAGCGCGATCCGCTCGAGGCCGGACGCGATCGATTCATCCGCTTGTGTCGCCGCGCGTGCGCGGTGCCAGGTGTTGGAGTCGCCTGCGGTGGCTGCGGCAAGCGCGGCATGCGCTGCCCGCCGGTCTGCCCGCAGTGCCGAGTACGACACAGCGACGCGGGCCAGCGGATGGACGAACGAAAAGCCGCCGCCCACAGGTCGCGTGAGGCCGCTCGCCAGGGCCTCCTCCAGAGCGCCGTCGTCGAGTCCCAGTGTCCGCCACGCAGCCGGAACCGCATCGCCCTCGTGCTGACCGGCAAGCGCTGCGACAACGAGGGCTTGTCGGGCTGGCGCCGTCAATGCAGAGATCCGGTTCAGGAAGACCCATTCGGCTGAGGCCGGGAGCGGCTTCTCGATCGCTGCCTGTCCGGCTCGCTCCGCCGGCGACAGGTCGATGGGAATCTCGTGCAGAGCCAGCGGGTTTCCAGCGGCCGCCGCCACAACCGCGGTCGCCACGGCAGGCGCAAGCTCGCCCCAGCGCTGTTCGAGGAGCGCGTGTGCGGCGCGCGGCTCGAGGCCGCCGACGCGGAGGTCCTCGGCAAACGCCAGCTCGTCGTCGAATTCGGCTGCGACCAGGACGCTGATCCCATCGGTGCCCAGGCGTCTTGCGATGAACGTGATCGCTTCCCGTGAAGCGTCGTCGAGCAGGTGCACGTCATCCACGAGCAGCAGAAGGGGTTCTCTCGCGGCAGCCGCGACAAGCAGGTCGAATGCGCCGGCGTAGACGGCGAAGCGGTCGTGCACGCCTGCCCCGAGCTCCGGCTCCAGGATCGCACGAGTCACCCGCTCGCGGTCCGGGGAAAGGTCGCGACGGCGCTCGGCAAGCGGCCGGCACAGATCGGCAAGCGCTGCGAACGGCAGCTCTGCGTCGCCGGCATCCTCTGCGCCGCACCGCAGGACGGATAGCCCCCGAGCGCGCTGCGCCGCGGCCTCGAGCAACGCGCTCTTGCCGATGCCGGGGGCGCCCCGCAGCACCAACACTGCGCTCTCCCCTCGTCTCGCAGACACGATCGCGGCATCGATCCGTGACAGCTCGGCGTCACGCCCGAACAGCCCGGAGCTCGCGGCGGGCGCACCGGCAACGGTACGGGCCGCCGGCAGTGGTCGGCCTGACGCGCCGAGGGCGATGGCGTTTTGGAGCCATCGACCGAAGACCTGCCGCGCGGTCTCCTGCAGAAACGGGACGAAGTTCACGTAGTCCGCCAGCAGCCGCGCGATCGCGCCGTTCCCGTGGCGCTCTTCGAACATCACGGCTATCTCCGGGGACTCCTCGAACCAATCGCGGATGTCCTCGAGCGATGGCTCAAGATGGCACTGCATCCCATATGCGACCCGGCCATAGCGGATCGCTTGGTTCTCGTAGCGCGGCGAGCGAGCCAGTCGGACCGCCCCTGGAGGCAGCGAGAAATGGTTCGAGTGCCATTCGCAAACCTCGAGATCCGCCGGGAAGCCGCGGAACACCGGGTCGTGGTGCGCGGCAGGCGTCAGGAACACTTGGTTGACGCCGATCTCCGGCTCTGGACCGCGGAAGCTTTGTGCACCGAACACGTCGGCTAGGAGTTGAACGCCGTAGCACACGCCGAAGTAGGGGACGCCGGCGAGCACCGCCTCGCGGACCGTGCGCTTCTCCTCAGAGATCCACGGATACTCGTCCTCCTGCCAGACGCTTTGGCCCGCGCCCATCGCCACGATCAAGTCGTATTCGCGCCAATCCGGGACCGGGTCACCTTCGTGGAGGATCGCGCGGTCGACGGCGATCCCGCGTTCGGTCAGCACGTCGCCGAAGACGCCGACCGGATCGCTCGTCAGATGCTCGAGCGCCAGTGCCCTCATGTCGCGGACACCCTGTCGGCGAGCGCCCGCGCGAGCTCGAAAAGAATCTCCGCGGCACACGCCGGGTCGTGTTCGCGTAGCTCGTCGAGGAAGTGACGCCGGAGGACCAGCACCTCGCCATCGGTCGCCGCGCGCACAGACGCGGTGCGGCGGCCCGAGGTGCCGAAGAAGCCAATCTCACCGATCACATCGCCGCGGCCGATGAGCCGCAGGCGGCGGTCGTCGTCGTATACCTCGAAGGTCCCATCGAGGATCACGAAGATCTCCTGCTGGGCGAGCCCCTTCTCGGTCAGCAGCTCGCCCGCTGGAACCTTCATCAAGAAGCCCTTCTCAGAGAACTTCCGCACCGTCTCCTCCGTGAGCGAGTCGAGCATCCGCGGTCGCGGGTTGACCGCCGCGCGCAACCGGCGGACGCGACCCCAGACAGCGGCTGGCTCGACCTCCACCGGCGCCGAGTCGGCGTCGAGCACCGCCGCGTGCCGCGCAACGTCGAGTCGGGGCTTGCGCCCGTCGCCGTAGAAGGAGTCGACGAACGGGGCGAGGAAAGAGCCCGTCTGCTCGAGGTAGTCGCGGTCGGACGGGAACAGGACGAGCGGCACCTCGATTCCGTCGGGTGTGGGAACGAGACGGCCCGCGTACGTGCGGAACCCAAGCAGGCGGTAGTGGCGGACCAGACCGGTCGCGCAGTTGAGAAACGCCGCGTCGACCTTGTAGTCGGTCGCGTTCAGCTGGTAGAGCGCGCACGCCATCGACACGAGCCCAAGCTGGCCTCGTTGGTCGGGTTTGATCATCAGTCTGCCCGCCTCCGCCGTTCCAAGCTCCTCGAGGCCGTCGAAGAGCTCCATCGAGAACGCCTCCCAGTCCTTTCGAGGTACCTGGCCCGGATCCCAGTGGCGGATCCGGATCGTTCCCGTCAGGGCACCGTGGTCGTCGGTGGTGTAGAGCAGGTCTGTGTAGGGCTTGTCGTCCTCCTCGTCATGCACGCGCCGCCGGCTGTGATCAGCATTGCCCAGCTTGCGTCCCAACTCCTCGACGTAGACCGAATAGCGAAAGCGGAACACAGCCTCCCGCTCCTCCTCGCTTTCGGCGACATGCACTCGAACCAGGGCGTCGATCAGCTCAGGCGCTCGTGCGCGCATCTTGTCGTCGATCCGCACGATCGTGCTCATCGCAGGACCATCGCTCCGCCGCGCATCCGCCCGACCTCCTCAGCGGACGCGCGCCAGTTCGCCGGCAACTCGTCGTCGTGCTCGGCCGAGACTCCCGAGAGGAACAGCACAGCTCCACCGTCGCCCGGCTCGAAAACGATCGTCCCATCGGCCACATGCACACCCCGCACGTGGCTGCCGCGTCGAAACCAGCGCACAAGCGGGTCGCCGAACTGCTCGAGCGTGATTCGCGTGAGCGGGTCGACAGCGGCAATCGTCGCGAGCTGCGAGGGCAAGGCCTCCGCAATCGCCGTGCTGAGGATGGCGTACGCCTCGGCGAGCGCCTGCACGGCGCGCAGGAACTCGCGCTGCGCCATCTTCGGGCTCACAGCGCCCCCTTGATCAGCGCCTCGTCGAGCACCCACGAGGCGATCTCCACTCGAGGCTCGAGTGCAAGGCGCTGCAGCGATCCGGCCAGGACCTGGTTGACATCGCCTGCGACGTGCACGAGTCGCTGGCCGAGCTGCTCGATCGCCTCACCTGCGACTGCGGCGGGCTCCATCGCCCAGCTCGCCAGCTTCGTGCCGGCCTCCTCCTGGAAGCCGGTGCGCGTCGGCCCGGGAATCACGAGCAGCACGTCAACGCTGGTATCCAGCAGCTCCTGCCAGAGCCCGCACGCGAACGACGTCTCGAACGCCTTCGTTGCGCTGTACACGGCGCTGCGCCCGATGCCAGGAACGAGTGAGTTCAGCGAGGACACGAACACCACGCCACCGCGGCCGCGCTTCACCATCGCCGGCAGGAACCGGTGAGTGAGGGCGACGTACGCGTCGATGTTGACCGACAGCATCCGACGGTAGGTATCCATCTCGTCAGAGCCGAACGGGCCGGTCCGGCCGAACGAGGCGTTGTTGATCAGCAGGCCGAGCTCGCGGTCGCCAAGCTGAGCCCCGATCCGGTCAGCCACATCCGCGACGGCCAGGTCCACACAGACGGCCTCCACTTCGATGCCGTGCGCCGCGATCAGCTCGTCGCGTGCCCGCTCCAACTGTTCCTGCTCGTTGGAAAGGATCACGCACGGGATGCCTCGCCCGGCCACCTCGTCGGCCATCGCTCTGCCGATGCCGCTGGATGCGCCTGTGATCAACGCCCATGGGCCGTAACGGTCTGCGAACGACCCGTCAGCCGTCATCGCGCCCTCAGCGTACATGCTCACCTCGCCTGCGCGGTCGGCGCCGAGATCGCCGGCCTGGTCTAAGGCAAGCTACGACCACGAGGACAGTCTTTCCACGCACTCCGCCATGCTGGCTGTGTGTAATCGGCTACACAAAGCGCACCAGGCCTACCGGTCTCCATCGAGGATTTCGAGCGCGAAGGCGACGATCTCCTCGCGCGTCAACACACTGGCCTGGGCTCGTGTGGTGGCGAGCGTCTCGTTGTCGAGGATGTGTCGGAGGTGCTGGAGGCGCCGCTCGTGGTTCGGTGGCGGTGCGAATCCGGTCTCGCGGCGTAGTGCCTCGCTGAACCCCGACATCGTTGCCGCTCGCTCGACGTCGCCGCCCAGCGCCGCCAGTTCTGCGATCCCGTCGAAGTTGAAGATCAGCGATTCGCTGTCATCGATCTCAGCGCCCAAGCGGAGACCTTCCTCGAATGCGCGGCTTGCTCGGGCGAGGTCACCCCGCTCGATCGCCGCCGTGCCGACGCAATAGATGGCCTTGGAGACCATGGCGCGGTCGCCGATTTCGCGAAACGACCGAGCGGCGTGTTCAGCCAAAGCCGCGGCTCGCTCCGGGTCTCCCTGCCGGAGAGAAACGTCGCTTAGATTCATGTTCGCGATCGCCCCGGTCCACGTGTCGCCGGCCTTTGCCGCCTCCGATCGCGCGTTCTCATACGCGGCGGCCACGATCGCGTAATCGGCGCCTTCCAGGTCGGCGACGAGTCCGAGACCGATGAACGCGCTTGCCGTGCGTGACGGGTCGTCGAGCTCGCGGCAGAGCTCGAGGCGCTCGGTCGCGTATGCCCTCGCGGCGGCGACGTCGCCCTGGCGATGGGCGATCAGCGTCGCCCCAAATAGCACCCTTTCCCGCAGCGATGGCGCTGCGAGCTCCGTGCCTAGGGCCCGATCCAGACGCGTTCGTGCCTCGCCGAGCAGCCCGCGCAGGTACCAGAACCGGAACAAGGCGCCGGCGAGCCTAAGCAGCGTCTCGTCCTCGCCGCTGAAGGCAGCCCAGTCGAGGGCTGCGCGCGTGTTCTCCTGATCGCGTACCAGCCGCTCGATGCAGACTGCCTGCTCCCGACCGGTCAGCCCGGGTGCAGTCTGCTCGACGAGTCTGACAAACCAACTGGCATGCGCGCGCTGGAGTCGGTCAGTCTCTCCTGACTCGCCAAGGCGCTCGAGCGCGAACTCCCGAATCGTCTCCAGCATGAACAAGCGGCCGTCCTCGGTGCTCCGCAGCAGGCTCTTATCCACGAGCGAGCCGAGCATGTCGACATCGGCGTCCGCGACGCCCCCGGCGGCATCGAGGTCAAAGCTCCCGGCGAACACGGCCAGACGGGCGAAGATCTTCCGTTCATGTTCCCCGAGTAGGTCGTAGCTCCACTCGATCGCTGCCCGCAGCGTGCGCTGCCGCGCGGGCGCGTCGCGCGCGCCAGTCGTGAGCAGGTCAAAACGGCGCTCGAGGCGGGGGAGGATCTGCTCGGGGCGCAGCACCTTCACCCGAGCCGCAGCAAGCTCCAGCGCGAGCGGCAGGCGGTCGAGTCGACGACAGATTTCGGTCACTGCTGAGTCCGGTTCGAAGCCAGGCTGCAGCTGACGCGCCCGGACGGTGAACAGTTCGACTGCGTCATTGGTCGCCATCGGTGGGACCGGGTACTCCCGCTCGGCAGCGACGCCGAGCCGCTCGCGGCTCGTTGTCAGCACGCTCACCTCGGGCGCGTCGACGAGCAGGGCAGCGATCCGCGGCGAAGCGGCAAGGAGCTGCTCGAGGTTGTCGAGCAGGAGCAGAGCGCGCCGTGAGCGGAGGTGCTCGAGGAGCCCATCCCTAGCCCCGAGTACCTGTGCGATCGTCGGCTCGACCAGCTCGGGATCGCGGAGCGCCGCAAGCGCGACCCACCAGACGCCATCGCGGTATTCCTCGACGAGCTCGGCGGCAGCCTGCAGCGCCAGCCGCGTTTTGCCGGAGCCGCCCGGGCCGGTTAAGGTCACCAGCCGCCCCGCCGAAAGCAGCTCTAGCACGTCGGCGAGCTCGCGCCCGCGACCGATCAGGGGGCCGGGCTGAAGCGGAAGGTTCGCCTGGTGAAGGGTCTTCAACGGCGGGAACTCGCCGCTCCCGATCTGGTACAGCCGCTCGGGCTCCATCAGATCCTTGAGCCGGTGCTCCCCCAGGTCGCGAAGCTCTACGGCGCGATCAAGCACTGCCGCCGTTGCCCGCGAGACGACAACCTGGCCGCCATGGCCGGCGGCAGCGATACGGGACGCGCGGTGGACGTCGATGCCGACATAGTTCGCCTCTCGAACGAGAGGCACGCCGGTGTGGATACCAATGCGCACACGCACCTGACCCGCGCCAAGCCTCTGCTGTGCCTCAGTGGCCGCGTTGACCGCATCTTCTGGTCTCGCAAAGGCGACAAAGAACGCGTCCCCCTGCGTGTCGACCTCGACACCGCCGTGCCGCTTGAACGACTCGCGTAGGACTCGCCGGTGCTCGGCTAGCGTCTCCGCATACGCCTCGTTGCCAAGCTCTCGGAGCAGCCTTGTGGAGCTCTCGATATCGGTAAAGAGGAACGTCACGGTGCCAGTCGGTAGGGGCTGCATCCGCAGCAAAGTGAAGCGCCCGAACAGCGGCGCGTCTACTGCTGCGAGACAGCGCCACTGAACGCGGGTGTCAAGTCGTGGCGGCTGGATCCCTGGAGTCGTCGGATTGGCTGCCGCGCAGCGCTCCGAGCGGGCAGCGTCGCAGGGCTCCGATCGCCGGGATCAGCCCGGCGATGATAAGCGCGAGCATCACCACCCAGCCTATGATTGCGGTGCCGGTGAGTGCGCCGGGCGCTTGCACCAGCATCGCTACGCCCCATCCAGCTACAGCCACGAGCGATACGAGCACGGAGGCCGAGATCGCTGCGGCAAGGAGCGCCAGGTCTTGGGCGTTGAGGCCATCCAGCGGCGCGCGCCGGACTGAGTCATACCTCTGGTGCCGAGCACGAGCGCCGCCGCGCACAGCAGCGCCCACGCGATCAGCACAACCACCCGCCAGGACGGCGGCGGCGCGTTCGAGATCCTCTGCGCCGGGCTCAGCATGGAAGAGAACCAAAAGACGATCACCCACGCTGCAACGAACATCAGGACCGCCGCGCCGATCAGCGCCAACGGCCGCATCAGATCGCGCCTGAGCCTTCCAATCTCCCCGCAGCTCGGCGCGACCGCGTGCGAGCAGGTGTGCGAGGCGGTGATCGACAGCATGCGGGCGGTCGGCGCCGACCGCGCCGGGCGACTCGATTAGCTGGCGCGGCAGGGACGGCGCGCGGAGACGACGGGCCACGGTCCAATCCCGCATGGGTCGACGAGATGCCTACGGTTTCAGCGAGAAGGGTGGGTAGCGGTCGGTGGCGAGCAGGAACGCGTACGCCTCCACGCGCACGCTCCAGCGTCCCACTCCGACCACGAAGTCGAACAGCGCGCGCGGGTAGCGGCCGGTGAACAAGATCGCGAACCAGGCGATGACCACGCACACGAGCGCGGCGATGCCGAGGAAGACGAGCACGATGTAGTGCGGGATACCGAGGAACCACTTCACGAGTGGCAGCCAGCGGTTCAGATCGGTCGTCGCGTCGGGATAGGGGACGTCCAGAAGCAGCGATTGACGCTCATCTGTCGAGGGATAGCGATCGTCAAGCAGCGCCCCGTACAGCGCGACGCGTGAGGAGAAGCGCGTCAATTCGAGGTTCCAGTCAAACCACCATCGTGGATACCTCTGGCGGAACACGATCATCAGCAGCGGCCCGGCGAAGAGGATGCCGCCGGCGCCCGCGACGATCGTTGTCGTTGTCTCGGTCGCGCCATTCCCGATGGTGAAGCTCCACGCCCCGCCGGAGACTGCGCCGAGCACAATTGCTATCGGGATGATGGTGAAGATTCGGAAGGCGGTCGTGAGCCGATTGAGCTGTCTGTCCGGATATTCGACGTCGAGTTGAACGGGATGGCTACCGGTCATGGGTCACGCTCCTCGCTGCTGGAGTATCTGGTGGTTGCCCTCGTCGGGCGGATTGGCTGGTGGCTGAACTGTGCGGCGCTCCGACGGTTGCGACGTGACGTGTGGTTTCTGCGGTGACGTAGATGCTGCGGTGGAGGATCGCATCCTCCGCGCTGGGATGCGACCGATGTTCCCCGCGCCATGGACACCGTAGCCGCGGACTGGCCTGAGTGATCCGCGGCGAGGTATACCGCGTGCGCTTGCCGGCCCGACGAGGGCGCGAGCAGCCAGGACGTCGCTACGGCGTGGTCGTCCAGGCAGCTCAACTGCTTGGCCTCTCTATCGCGATCGTCGCGCCAACATCTCGCAGCGCCGCCCCGGCGACGTTCCGGCCCCAGATCCAGCTCGGCGGCGAGCCCGCCCGCGTGCTTGTCGAGCAGCTGCGCGCAATGGACATCGAGTGCCTAGGCGAGCTCGCCGGTCGTCTGAGCGCGCAGGAGCAGCGTGCCGTGGATGACGCGCTCGCGCTCGTGCTCGACCTGTAACCAGGTCGGTTGCCCTTGCGGCCGCCGCGTCGATCGGTCACGGCAGATGCCCCCGTGCTCGGAGCCCGAGGCAAGTGCGCTTCCGGTTCGTAAGGCGTGCAGACCCAGACTCCGCTCCATTCTCCCGATGTAGGGGCGCGCGTCTTACCTCACCATCGAAGCCCGGCGCAACACTCGACATCGGAGGTGACACCCATGAATACCGCCCTCAGGCAGGTGCTCGCCCGCATCCGCCACCAGGACCTCACCGCCGCCAGCGAGCGCAAGCTCGACCTGAACTCGTCTCGTGACCCGTTGTGGGGCCCCGTTGTGATTCGCATCGCGGCCGCAGGCGACAAGCGTGCGCTCGAACACCTCGCACAGCTGGACTCCGCCACAACGCCGATCGGCCCAACGCTGATCGGCGAGCTGCGAGGGCGTCCGGTTGCCGCGCTTTCGCTCGCCGATGGGAAAGCGATCGCCGACCCATTCGTCGCGACCAGTGACATTCTGGA
Organism: uncultured Solirubrobacteraceae bacterium; assembly: GCA_955652345.1. Taxonomy (GTDB): domain Bacteria; phylum Actinomycetota; class Thermoleophilia; order Solirubrobacterales; family Solirubrobacteraceae; genus Palsa-465. The sequence continues at coordinate 15,654 of CATPBV010000227.1, forward strand.
GTTGCTCCGGCTACGAGCCGGGCACCTCAACGACCGGCTCGCGCTCGACCGCCGCTACGAATCCTCCCCAGGGTGGTCCGCCGGCGTCCGGTCGGTCGCGCTGCGCGACCGCCGGTGTCAGGCGTCCGCGTAGACGCCGGAGTGGACCTCCAGCGCGTCGATCGCTCGCCGCAATGCTGCGCCGAGGTCCCCGTTGGTGTGCTCGTAATAGAGGGGGCTTGCGCCATCACGGAGAAGCACCTGCACGCGCGCGACGCCGTGCGGCTCGACCGCGCCGGGGCCGTCGAGCACATCAGCAACCTCTTCGAGCCGCTCGCGTTCAAGCTCAATCTGGCGGCGGCATAGGGGCACCCTTGGATCGAACAGTCTCCGAGGCTGCTCCGCAACGCGGATGACGTCGCGAATCTCACGAGCCAACTCGCGCCGGCTGTTCCGGGCGATCAGCGCGTGGGCACGCAACGAGAGTGCCGCGCTCGAGTCCGGGCTGACCCCGCG
>CATPBV010000228.1 GCA_955652345.1 uncultured Solirubrobacteraceae bacterium
ACCCGCTCATGTTTCGCACCTGCGACCTGGTGCTGATCAACAAGATAGACCTGCTGCCCCATCTCGACTACGACCTCGAGCGGTTTCTCTACAACCTCGACCAGGTGCATCCGGACGTGCCGCGAATGCTCGTCAGCGCCCGCACGGGGGAGGGGATCGACGCGTGGCGGGACTGGCTGCTGTCAGTCGCGAGCCGGGAGGGGGCACTTGCGTGACGCCCCCGTGCACGGCGCTCTCGCCTCCCGCCTGGGCGAGCTGCTCGAGCTGCGCACCGAGGCCAACGAGCGGTTCTTCGCCGCCGAGGCGGAGCGGCTCGCGCGCCTGTGCCATCGGATGGCCGAGCGCTTCGCGCGTGGTGGCCGTCTGATCGCGTTCGGCCGCTCGCCCGCGGCGCGCTCAGACGCGCGGCACGTAGCGGTCGAGTTCGTTCACCCGGTGATCGTCGGCAAGCGCGCGCTGCCCGCGATCGGCCTCGCGGGCGAAGGCGGCGATCTGCCACTCCAGGTCGATCTGCTCGCTCGCCCAGACGACATCGCGATCGCATTCGGCGTCGAGGAGGACTTCGAGCAGGCTGCCAGGTCGGTGTCGCTCGCTCGCGATCGCGGGTGCCTGACGATCGCGTTCTCGCCGGTCGGCGCGGAGTGGGAGTTCGAGCCACCGACAGCGGACCGCTACGTACGCCAGGAGCTCGTCGAGACCCTCTACCACGTCCTGTGGGAGCTCGTGCACGTGTTCTTCGAGCACCGCGGCCTGCTCGAGGGTCGCGACGCGAGGCGAGTTCACGATGCCGGCGCGTCGAGCTTCCTGTACCCGTTCCTCGGCGAGCGCGAGCACGAGCTCGAGCCGGTCTTGGACGACGTCCGCCGCTCGGCGCTGATGAAGGCCCATGAGGTGGGCGCGCTGCGAGAGCAGACGCTGACCGACAACTGCGATGTGCTCACTGACGCCGCGATCGAGCTGCGTTCATGCCTGGAGCGTGACGGGAAGCTACTGGCGCTCGGCAATGGCGGCTCGGCGACCGACGCGATGGACGTGGTCGCGGACTTCCGCTCCACGAACGCGTCCGCGAGCGCGTGGCCGGCGATCGACCTGACCGAGGACCCCGCGATCCTGACTGCGATCGCGAACGACATCGGCACCGATGCGATCTTCTCCCGCCAGGTGATCGCCTACGGACAGCGCGGAGACGCGCTGCTCGCGCTCTCGACATCGGGCAACTCGGGCAACGTGATCGAGGCGCTCGGCGAGGCCCGGCGCCGCGGTCTTCTCACGATCGCAATGGTCGGCTACGACGGCGGCCGCGTCGGCTCCGAGGCGCTGGCAGACCACGTCGTCATCACCCGCTCCGAGCACATCCCGCGCATACAAGAAGCCCAGGCGAGCGCGTACCACGTCCTGCGGGAGCTTGTCGGATGAGCGTCGACACGGTCGCGCGCGAGCGCCGGCGCGTTCGCGTTCGCGTCGGCGGCACCGTCCAGGGAGTCGGCTTTCGCCCGTATGTGTACCGGCTCGCGGGCGAGCTCGGACTGAGCGGCTTCGTGCTCAATGACCCCCGAGGCGTGCTGCTCGAGGTCGAAGGCGGCGCGGGCGCGGTCGATGAGTTCCTCGCTCGGCTCGCTCCCGATGCACCGCCGCTCGCGGTGCTCGAGCGGGTGCTCAGCGAGGAGCGGGCACCGACGGGGGAGACCGAGTTCACGATCCGGGAGAGTCCGGCCGGCGGTGTCCCGAACGCGCCGGTCACGCCCGATACCGCGACCTGTGAAGAGTGCGTCGCTGAGCTGTTCGATCCCGGCGACCGTCGCTTTCGTTACCCGTTCACCAACTGCACCAACTGCGGCCCGCGGTTCACGATCGTGCGCGGCGTCCCCTACGACCGCGCGCTGACGACGATGGCCGCGTTCGCGATGTGCCCGCGCTGCCGAGCGGAGTACGACGACCCAGCGGACCGGCGCTTCCACGCCCAGCCGAATGCATGCCCGGCGTGCGGGCCGTCCGTTCGCGTGATCAGGCCCGACGGTCAGCCCGCGACGATCGACGAGGCGTCCGATCCGGTACAGGCGGCGGCGTTCGCCCTGCGCGAGGGGAGAATCGTGGCGATCAAGGGGATCGGAGGCTTCCACCTCGCCTGCCGCGCCGACGACGAGGCGGCGGTCGCCGCGCTGCGGGCACGCAAGCACCGCGAGGACAAGCCGTTCGCGCTGATGGTCGCGAGCGTGGAGGCGGCTTGCGCACTCGCGCCGTTCGGCGAGCGGGAGGTCGAGCTGTTGCGCTCGCCCGAGCGCCCGATCGTGCTCGCGCGGCGTCGAGCGGATGCCCCAGTGGCGCCATCGGTCGCGCCGGGCGCTCCCGAGCTCGGCCTGATGCTCCCCTACTCGCCCCTCCATCACGTGCTGCTTGCCGACGCCGGCACCACGCTCGTGATGACGAGCGGAAACGTGTCAGACGAGCCGATCTCCTACGCCAACGAGGACGCGATCGCACGGCTCGCGGGCATCGCCGATCTGCTGCTCGTGCACGACCGCCCGATCCAGACCCGGACCGACGACTCGGTCGTGAGGGCAGTGAGCGCTCCCGGAGGGCCGCGGACCGTCTTCCTGCGGCGCTCCCGCGGCTATGTCCCGACCAGAATCCCGCTCTCGGGCGGGGTGCAGCGGCCGCTGCTCGCCTGCGGGGCTGAGCTCAAGAGCACCTTCTGCGTGGCCAAGGACGAGTCCGCTTGGGTCTCTCACCACATCGGCGACCTGTCCAACTACGAGACGCTTCGCTCGTTCACCGAAGGGATCGAGCATTTCGAGCAGCTGTTTGCGGTCGCTCCCGAGGTGGTCGCGCATGACATGCACCCCGAGTACCTCTCGACCAAGTACGCGCACGACCGTGAAGGCGTGCGACTCGTCGCCGTCCAGCACCACCACGCGCACCTGGCCGCGTGCCTGGCCGAGCACGGCGAGCTCGGTGCGGCGGTCGGCGCGATCTTCGACGGGACCGGGTACGGAACCGACGGCACCGTGTGGGGTGGCGAGCTGCTGCTCGGCGATCTCGCGGACTTCGAGCGTGTCGGGGCGCTGCTGCCGGTCAGGCTGCCGGGGGGCGAGCGGGCGATCCGAGAGCCGTGGCGGATGGCGTGCGCATGGCTGTCGGCGGCGGACGCCGCGGTCGCAGAGGCGCCACGCCTCCCGCGCGGGCTGGCCGGACGAGTTGACGCGCGCGTCTGGGGTCAGGTGGCCCAGCTTGTCCGCACGGGCCTCCGTTCACCCGTCACCACGAGCATGGGGCGCCTGTTCGATGCGGTCGCGGCGATCTGCGGAGTGCGGGCGCGGGTCAATTACGAAGGACAGGCCGCGATCGAGCTCGAGGCCGCGTGCGACCCGGCCGAGCGGGACGGCTATCCGATCGCGCTCGAGCGCAACGGCGGGCTGCTCGTGATCGACCCGCGCGAGACGATCCGCGCCGTCAGCGCCGACGTGGAAGCGGGCATCGCGCTCGGTGCGATCGCGAGCCGGTTTCATGCCGCAATCGCCACCGTGACCGTCGAGGCATGCTCGGCCGCGGCGTCAGCACACGCCACCGACCTGATCGTGCTCTCGGGCGGCGTGTTCCAGAATCGGCGCTTGCTCGAAGGCGTTGTGAGCGGTCTGTACCGCGTCGGGCTGCGGACGCTCGTCCCCGAGCGTCTGCCTGTCGGCGACGGCGGGATCTCATATGGGCAGGCCGCTGTCGCCGCCCGCCGGCTGCCGGAGGGGCGCGTGCGATGAGCGAGAACCCGGCGCGGGAGCAGATCGTCACTCAGCAGGTGTACATCCGCGGCGCCAACCGGCCGTTCGGCGAGCTCACGCTCGAGGACGCCCGCGCCCGCGCCGACGAGCTCCGCGCGGCGACCGGCTGGGGACCAACCGCAAGGGTCGCACCCGTTGCACGGGCGTGGCGCGAGCTCGCGATGGCGATGGAGCGCGAAAGCGCAGGGACCGTGAGCGACCTGAGCCCCGAGGTGGTCGTCGAGCTCGCCCCACGGCTGTGGGTCGTGCTGCCCGGCGGAAGCGGGCCGCCGAACTGAAGCATCACGTTCCTGAGTATCGTTGATGAACGAATGCCCTTCTTCGGACACAAGACCCGCCATGAGCGCGAATGGGAGGAAGTCCGGTCAACTGCGCAGGATGACCTCGTAGCGCTCGGCGACGATATCCGCTCGCTCGACATCGACATGGAGATGCCGGGTGTCTCAGCGGATGCCAAGCAGCGCTACGACCAGGCGCTTCAGGCTTATCAGCGGGCAAGCGAGATCTTCGACAAGGCCAAGCACCCGGAGGATCTGGCTCCGGTGAGCGAGACCTTGGAAGAGGGTCGCTATGCGATGGCGTACGCGAAGGCCGTGATGGACGGGCGCCTGCCGCCCGAGCGCCGCCCGCCGTGCTTCTTCGATCCCCGTCACGGGCCATCCACAGAGGACGTGCAGTGGGCGCCGCCCAACGGCGCTCCCCGGCCTGTGCCTGCATGTGCGGCCGATGCGGTTCGAATCAATGACGGCTTCGAGCCGCATGGCCGGCAAGTGTCCGTCGACGGCCGGCTGACCGACTACTGGAATGCCCCGCGTCACTACGGGCCGTACGCGGGCGGGTACTTCAAGGGGTTTGGGGGCGGTGGCATGCTACCCGGGCTGCTGCTCGGCTCGGCGCTCGGCGCAGGCCTCGGATTCGGTGCAGCAGGGATCGGCGACCTCTTCGGTGACGGCGGCGATTGGGGAGACGGGGGCGACTTCGGCGACGGAGATGACGGCGGAGACTTCGGCGGCGGAGATTTTGGGGGCGGGGACTTCGGCGACTGAGCCGAGCCGCATGCGGCGATGGTTACTGCCCTTCCCGTGCTGTGGCCCTCGACGAGCGCTGGATGGTCGGTGTAAGCGTCGCGACGGCGACGGCCCCAGCCGCTGCTTGGAGTCCGAGTGAGACGAATCGATAGAGGATGATGGCGGCGGCGCCGAGTCCGGCGTTGACTCCGGAGGCGATCAGCACGCCGAGCATGATCGGCTCGATGCCGCCGACGCCGCCCGGGAGTGGAAGCCCATTGCCGAGCTGACCGAGCATGTACGCGAGCACGATCACGCCGATCGGCGCGGAGCCGTGGGCGGCGTCGAAGGCGATGATGAGGACGCCGCAGTCGCCGGCCCAATAGCCTGCCGCGCCGAGCAGCAGGCTGGGTTGGCGTAGGCGACTGGGGAGCTCGCGCAGGCCATCTGGGATGGCTTGAACGATGTCCCGTCCGATCCTGCGCCAGCGCACCCGGGGCGCGCTCCGACGCGCGCGTGCGAGAAGCCACGCGGCGACGGCGAGTGACACGGCTACGAGCACCACGCCCAGAGGGGCGAGTGCCACGGCCAGCGGCGCGTGACCTGGGCCGAGGCCGAGGGCGACCATCGTGCCCAGCACGATCGCGGCGGCGATGTAGGGGAGGTTGAGGATCGTGCCGTGGATCACGCTTCGCGTCATCACGATCGGGAACGGCATGCCGCCGCGCATCAGAGCCCAGATTCGCAGCGCCGGTCCGCCGGCCCCGGTGGGGACGACCGCGAACGCGCCGAGCTCGCCGACTCCGATCTGAGCGCTGCGGACACGCCGGAGCTTGTAGGCGCCGTGAGAGAAGACGCCGTGGAAAAGCACCGAGTATGAGGTCACCGCGGCGATCTCGGTGAGCAGCTCGGCGGCGAACCACGCCGGGGCCGCATGCTGGAGGCGTCGGCCCGAGCCGGGGACCGTTCCAACGATGACCAGGGCAACGGCGGCCAGCAGCGCGGCGAGGAGCGCGGCCTGAAAGAGCTCTGTTCGATAACGGCGCACGGCTTACGGGCCTGAGTTGTCATTCTGGCTGTGCGCGGCTCCGCGGAGCCGGTCGACGCTCTCCTCGAGGGTCTACCCGAACGCCTCGAAAGCCTCAGCGCACGCCGTAATTACTGATCAGCCAATCAGTAATTGACAACATCGTCAATTATGATATTGTCACCCTCCCGATATGAACGCTGCGGGTAGCTCGAACGCTGACAGTCGACACAGCCGGCGGCGCGCACGGACGCGCGAGAAGTTGGTGGCCGCGGCCGGGGCGCTGTTCGCGCGCCAGGGCGTCGACAGCACGCGCATCAACGAGATCACGGACGAGGCGGACGTCGGCTTCGGATCCTTCTACAACCATTTCGAATCCAAGGAAGCGATCGTCGAGGCCGTCC
>CATPBV010000229.1 GCA_955652345.1 uncultured Solirubrobacteraceae bacterium
CCAAGACGTCGACTTCACTGCCTTCACCGCGGTGGAGATCATCCGCGTCTGAGTCTGAGAAGCAAGCGAGGCCGCCCCTGGTCGACACTTCCCTCGTCGCCTAGACGGTCTCTGTGCGGATCGCCGGGTCGAGCGGGCCCTGATCTGGGGCACCGTCAAAGCTCGCAGCCTGCTCGTCCCAGTAGCCTGTGCTGTCGCGCATCCCTCAGCGGGCAATACGCCGTCGCAGCCTGGACGCTGTCGACGAATTGCTAGGCCAAGCGCAGCACCGATGCCGCCATCTGCCACCGTTCGGACCGCCAGGAGTGCTCATCGCAAGACAGAGCCGGTGATCCTGGGGCTACGGGCCCCAAGGAAGTAGATTCCAGGAAGGCCGGGAGTGTGGAACCGGTCGTTGCGGTTGCGCTCGAGGGTGCTGTGTCTTATCGCCATCATTCCGGTGCGGTCGTTGCTGACGAAGAAGACCGCCCCGCCGCCCTCGTTGGCGTGGTTGTTGACGAACAAGCTGCCACCGATCGAGAGTGTCATCCGATCGCCGTCGTTGTAGATCGCGCCGCCGCTGCCGCCGCCCGGAGTGCCGGGCTGGGCGGGGTTGGCGCCGATGCCGATCGCGCGGTTGGCGATAAAGCGGGTGTTCAGCACCGTCCAGGAGACGCCGATGCTGCTCAGCGCGCCGCCGTTGCTGCACACGTTGCCGGTGAAGCGGCTGTTCACGACGTACACCGGAAGGCTGTGGTACTGCGACAGCGCCCGGACGGCTCCGCCTCCGATGTCCGGTCCATCACGCTCGCACCGGTTGCCGGCGAAGACGGAGTTGACGATCCGCAGTCGGCCGCCGCGGGCGAAGATGGCGCCTCCGCCGCCACCGTCGAAGCGCTGGCCACTCGAGTTCCCCTCTGTGAAGGTCAGGTTCTGGATGACGAGCTTGGGAGAGGCTTGATCCTGGCAATGCGACGTCGTCCACACCTGTGCCGGATCGCAGGTGTCCATGTAGAGGATGCGGTGCCGGCGCTCACCGCTCAGCGTCACCAGCCCGCCTCCATCGAGGACGACTTGCGGGCTGGTGTTCATGATCTTGGCGGTCGTACTCATCCTGATCGTGACGGGCTTCGGTCCGCACGAGAACCGGATGATTCCGCCAGCGCGCACCGCGGCGACCACTGCGGCCGACGTGCAACTGGCCGCCGTTCCGTGCCCGACTTCATGGCTCGGATGGGACGTGTCTACCGGGCGGCCGGCGGCGGGTACGGGCACCGAGCGCATGCCCGGCGCTGGTCGTCGCGGAATCGAGCGTGCCGTCGGCGCAACACAAACACCGATGACCAGAAAGCACAGGCACGCGGTCAGGATTGACGCGCGTCGTGGCATACCGGAAGGGTAGGCCCGGGGATGAGCGGACGCGGATTCCGCCTTGTGGACACGAGCTTCCAACAGGAAGCGGGCCGAGGCCGCTTTCCTCACGGCGACAGACTCGGCGGCGAACCAACCGTCGGCTACCCGCTGCGCGGCCTCGCGCGGGGGGTTTGCGAGAACGTCCGGGGCCAAACCCTCTTCAGCTGGCCCGCGTCTCGGACTCCGTCGTTGTGAATTGAGCCCACAATGCGTGCCGTGGAGACAGGTCGCCAGGATCGACGAGCCGAGCCATCGCGACGTTTCGAGTTGATTCTGGCTTCTGCCCCGTTGAACGCATCGGCAGCCGACGATCACGCGACTTCACGGCGTTTGCTCGACTCGGTGGCTGCAGGTGAACTCGACGGTGCGCTTCGCGTGTGGCGACCGGTGCCGGCGCTCGCGCTGACGCGCCTTGACGAGCTGCGTCCGGGTGCACCAAAGGCAGTTGCAGCCGCGAGGCGCGCCGGGCTGCCGGCTGTACGCCGCATGAGTGGCGGGCATGCCGTCGTCCTCAGTCCAGGGTCGCTGTGCGTCGGCTTGGCTGAACCGGCCTCCAGTTTCGGAGGAATCTACGAGCGGTACGAGCGCTTTGGTGGCGGCTTGGCGGCAGCGCTGGCCGACGTTGGGCTCATCGTCGAGCACGGCGCACTCGCTGGCGAGTGGTGCCCGGGAGCGTGGAGCCTCCGCGCGGGTAAGGTCAAGCTGGCCGGTCTCGCGCAGCGCGCGATCAAGGGCGCCGCGTGGCTAGAAGCGGTAATCGAGCTTGCGCCCCACCTGGCTGCGCGACAGCTCCTGACCGAGGTCTACGCCGCGCTCGTGCTACCCCTCGAGGTCGGCACACTCGGCTCGATGGCCGAGGTCGCCGGCGTCGAAGTCACATTCGACGCCATCGCGGCGCGCCTTGTCGAGCGGCTGACGGGCTGACGAGGGCGGTTTCTCCCTGAGGTCGCCCGTCGCCTCCCAGAAGCCCGTGCTGCCACGCCTCGACGCTCTCTCCTTGGGCGATAGCGGGCGCGACCGACAACGCGCGTTTCCGCGGAGACGCGCGCTCGCTTCTGGGCGGTTCCGACCGCGCGTCCGCGGCCGACGTTCATCGGAGCGGCTGAGCAAAGGCGTTTCGCCAAACCGTGGACGGCCCGACATGGAGAAGTCCGAACCCAGCCGAGATGGTTGGTCGTGGCGCGACATGATCCACGCGAGAGCACAACGCCGGGGTAGCAAGCCGGGTTCGGTCACCTCGCGTGAGCCTGGTCACAGCACGGCGTCGCAGTTTGCGACCGCTTCGGTGTCGTGACGCCTAGCGCGCAACGCTCTTGCGCATGAGCAGCTTTGAATGTCCCGTCGGATAGTCCGGGAGCGTGCCGACGACCTCGAATCCCCTTCCGCTCATAGAACGTGGGGGCTTGGAAGTGTGATCACGACCCGTGGCAGCAGCTGGGCGGCTGGACGCCGAGCTCTGCCGCGAGCCGTCGGCCTAAGAAGCACGGTGTCTGCTGCGTGGGCTTACGCGTCAGCGGCGCTCTTCGCCACTGGCGAGGTCCAGCAGGCGGTCGGCCTGCTCGCCCCCGGACACGGGGAGGTCGTCCCGGTCGAGCAGGCCGATCTGGACCAGGACCGACGCCTGGTCCCAATAGATGTGCTCATAGGCAACCCTGTCCCCTTCGAAGCCCATCACCACGGCAGTGGGGATACGCACACGTCGCCCGGTCGGAGCGACCCCGGGGAGCATCCACGGGAGCTCGCTGTCATGCGTGAACTCCAACACGAACTCGTCGATCACGCGGTCCGGAGAGACCGTACGCGCAATCGGGTGGAGATTCGCGTCAGCCGGCGTATGGCCGATGAACTGGGAGGAGTAGAACCGTCGCACCGCCTCGCCTCCATGGCCACCGGTTAGAGGCGGCACGTGCCAGACGTAGGGCTCGTCGGTCATGTTACGCATAGTGGCGTCGACGTCCTTGGCCACGAACTCGTTGGCGACGTGCTCGTCGAACACCGCCCCCAGATCCACCCGTTCGCTCATCCGCCACCTCCGTAGCTCATAGAACGGGTGATCGCCACACCCGGATCCAGTTCTCGTCAACGACCAGGATAGACGCGATCAACCCGTCAACGGTGGAGGGGTTAAGCCGGCGAGCTCGCTCAGGCCGATCGTGAGAAGTGCAGCGCCGGCGGCACGGGCCGCGCCGCGGCACCGGTGAGTCCAGGCGCCTGGCGCAGTACACACTTGGCGACCCTGCGCCAGCGTGCGAGTCGTACGGCCCTCGCTCCTCCAATTCGATGCGGAAACGCCCGTCCACAGCCGGGTGACGGGCTCCCCTTTGCGGGTGGCCGGACGTCTGCTTGTAGGCAGTTCGTGCAGCGAGCTCGGCTACGTCGCAAGGCCACGACAGGTGGTACCCATTGCCGCACTGCCCGCTCCCCCAGAGTTAGGCCGCATGGTCCCGAAGCCGTGCGCGATGGGGGCTTGGCATGGATCTGCGCGGCGGGATGCTTTGCGCATTGTGGAACACGTTGTGGCGGTCGTATTTCGTCTTCACGGTGACGAGCATCTCGAAGTTCTCCGCGTAGTACTGACGCTTCCAGTCCGAGATCCCTCGGTTGGGGAAGTTCTGGTAGCTCTCGTTCGGGGTATGCGGGGTGATCGCGGCGATCATCTCATTGGTCCAGCCGATCAGCCCGTCGCGGACGGAGGCGGGCGCGTTCGTGTCCCACACCGGGGTTGCGCGCAACATCGTGAGCATGTTGCGGTGCACATACGCCGTATGGCGGCGGCCGATCGAGTTGACCTTGTCTCCGCCGATCCAGGGATGTTCGGCTTCTGACTCGAGCCCGGCGTAAGCACGAGGTCATAGATGCCGGGCTTACCCGCCTTCACGAGCACCTCAACTCGGTTTCCTGCGGACATCATCACCAGCTCGACTGCCTCGGGCTCGGCGAGCGTCAGGCCGTCCCAGGCAAGCACGTTCAGCTCGTGCTCGGCCAGTTTCAGCGACAAGAACTTGCCCTCCGCCGCGTTTAGC
>CATPBV010000230.1 GCA_955652345.1 uncultured Solirubrobacteraceae bacterium
ATCACCAGTCGCTGGACCTCAGCGGCTCCGCCCGCGATCGTCGTCGCGACCGTGGCGCGGATGAAAGCCGCGACCCGCCCCCGCGTCGTCTCAGTGCCCTCCTCGAGCATCGCCGCGGGCCCGAGCAGCTCGGCCGCTGTGGCCGCCAGCCGCTGCATTAGCTGCGCGACCGAGAGCTTGGCCATCGAAGCCTGGGCGCTCGCCGGCTTGCCCGCCTCGAGGAGCGCCGCCGCGCTGCGGCCGTGCAGGCGCGCCGCGTGCGCCTCGCCGCGCAGTCGCTGGAGCGCTCTGCGCTGCTCGGAGCTGCGCGCCAGAGGGTCGAGCGCGTCGAGCAGCGACATCACGACGCCGACCTTCTCGCTGGTGACGCGCTCGTAGTCGAGCGTGCCCATCAGCACGCTCCAGGCGCCGTGCAGCTCTCCGACAAGCTGGCTCGCGGGAATCTCGACCTGGTCCAGGTCGAGCTCGCCGAGCGTGCCGCCTCCTAGTGTCTCGTGGACGGTCACCGTGATCCCTGGCGATCGCATGTCGGCGGCGAGCACGGAGATCCCGCGGTGCCCGGTCGACTTCGGGTCGGTGCGCACGGCCAGGTAGGCCCAGTCCGCGTACTCGGCGCTCGAGGTCCAGATCTTCCGGCCGCTGACGACGAACCGGTCCCCGTGTAGCTCCGCTCGCGTCCGCAGCGACGCGAGGTCAGAGCCCGCGTCCGGCTCCGAGAATCCCTGGCAGAAGAGCAGCCGGCCCGCGGCGATCTCCGGCAGCAGCCGGTCGGTGAGCTCCTCGGAGGCGAAGCGGATCAGCGCGTTGCCGACTGTCTTGACCGACAGCAGGTATCCGGACAGCGGCAGCCAGTGGTAGCCGAAGCGCTCTTCGCAGCTGACGGTGTGCATGTGGCTGAGGCCCCGCCCGCCGTGGCGCTCGGACCAATGCAGCCCAATCCATCCATCCCGCCCAAGCCATTCATAGACGGGCCTGGAGTCCCCGTCGGAGGGCATCCCCTGGTAGCGCAGCTGCGGCTCGGTGCCAGCGAGAGCCGCAGCCTTGCGCGCGAACGCGTCGGCTTCCGCGACCAGCTCCGCCTCGCTGACGACTTCGTCAACCGACATTCGCCACACGCCCCTCATCCGGCATGCGATACGCGCCGCCCGTCGCTGCAGCCGATTCCCATCGAGCGTCGATCGCCCGCGCGGTCTCCCGCAGCAGCGCTGTCAGCTCCTCGCGTGAATCGTCGGTGAGACGCGAGGCAGGCAGCGAGGCGTTGATCGCGGCAGCGCCCGGACCGCCAGTCCAGCGCACGGGTGCGGCGATCGAGACCAGCCCGATCTCGTACTCCTCGGCTGAGTAGGCGATGCCGGTCCGGAGGATCTCCGCGAGTGCCGGCGCTAGCGCCTTCCAACTGGTGAGGGTGTGCGGGGTCCGCGTCTCGTACGGCTCGGGGCCGAGTAGCTCCCTGGCGGTCTCCTCGGTCAGGTGCGCGAGCAGGCACTTCCCGAGCGCCGAGCAGTGCGCGGGCAGACGCTGCCCGACCGTTGCCTGCAGAGTCAGCAGCCGATCACCGACCTCGCTCAGGAGATACACGACCTCGTTGCCCTGTAGGACCGCAAGGTTCACCGTCTCGTGAGTGCGAGCTGCGAGCTCGACCAGATGGTGGCGCGCCAGGTCCGGCAGATGCATCCCCGCCAGCAGCGGCGGCACCAGCCGGGTGAGTTCCAGGCCCAGGCGAAGGCGTCGAGTCTGTGGGTCGCGCTCGAGGAATCCCCGTTCAGTGAGCACCCCAGTGAGGCGATGTACGGTCGCAAGCGGCAGCGACAGGGCATCCGAGATCTCGGTCTGGGAGAGCTCGGGGCCCACGCTTGTGAACAGCGCGATGATGTCGAGGCCGCGGGCCAGGGTGCCGACCGAGCCGTTTCGCTCCGGCCGGCTGCCGAGCGCGTCCCCACTGTCTCCGGCGGCCGACTCCCTTCCAATAGTCGAAACTTGCTTTTGCATACTGAGAATGCGACTATACCGCGCCGTGGATACCGGTCAAACGACAGACACGGTGCTCGAACCCGCTCCCGTGCGCAGGATCGACCACGTCGCGGTCGTGATGCCCGATGGCACAGCACTCGGCGCTCGGCTCTGGCTGCCCGGCGATGCCTCCGTCCGCCCCGTCCCCGCGATCCTCGAGTCGCACCCGTACCGGAAGGGCGACGCGATGGTCCAGCGAGACGCCGAGGTTGCGCCATGGTTCGCCGAGCACGGATACGCGTACGTCCGCCTCGACATCCGCGGCAGCGGGGACTCGCAAGGCATCCTCGAGGACGAGTACCTACCTCAGGAGCACGAGGACAACGCCGCGACGATCGCCTGGCTGGCGAGCCAGGACTGGTGCTCGGGCGAGGTCGGGATGATCGGCATCTCGTGGAGCGGCTTCTCATCGCTTCAAGCCGCCGCGCTCGCGCCGCCGCAGCTACGGGGCGTGATCGCACTGCATTGCAGCGACGACCGCTATACCGATGACGTCCATTACATCGGCGGCTGCGTGTCGGCGATCGACATGCTCCAGTGGGCAAGCTCGATGCGCGCCTACCTGGCTCAGCCACCGGATCCCGAGGTCGCCGACGATTGGCGCGAGCAATGCATCGAGCGGCTCGAGCGGACGCCGCCGTTCATCGAGCCATGGCTCTCTCACCAGCGCCGGGACGCGTACTGGCGCCAGGGGTCGGTGGCCGAGGATTACTCCTCCATCAAGTGCCCGGTGTATGCGGTGGGCGGTTGGGTCGATGGCTACCGCGACTCGGTCCTGAGGCTCGTCGAGCACCTCCCGGGGCCGGCTCGCGGGCTGATCGGCCCCTGGGGACACACCTGGCCGCAAGCGGGTGCGCCCGGCCCGTCGATCGGCTTCCTACAGGAGTGCGTTCGCTTCTTCGACTGCGCGCTGAAGGGGATCGACAACGGCTTTCTCGACGAGCCGCGGCTCGTCACCTGGATGCAGGAGGCCGTCAGACCGGCACCCGGCTATGAAGTCCGGCCCGGACGCTGGCTGGCCGAGCCGAGTTGGCCCTCGCCGAACGTGTCGATGAAGACACTTCCGCTCGGCAGGGCGGGGCTCGGTGACGGCGAGCCCGGCGTGCGCACGATCCGAGGGCTTCAGAGCACTGGGACGGACGGTGGGGTCTGGTGCGCGGACGGAGGGTCCGCCGACGGCCCGCTCGACCAGCGCCCCGAAGACGGCGCTTCGCTCTGCTACGACAGCGAGCCGATCGCCGATCCGCTGGAGCTTCTCGGTTTCGCGTCGGCTGTGCTCGAGGTCGCCTCCGACCGCCCCGATGCGCTGATCGTGGTCCGCCTCTGCGACGTGGCGCCCGACGGCGCCTCCACGCTGATCGCGCGCGGCGTCCTGAATCTGACCCACCGCGACGGACACGACCGAGCCGATTCGATGCCGGCTGAGCCAGTGGCCGTCCGCGTGCAGATGCAGTCGACCGCGTACGCGGTCCCTGCCGGCCACCGGCTGCGGCTGGCGATCTCGCCGACGTACTGGCCGTGGGTGTGGCCCTCCCCCGAGCCGGTCACGCTGTCGGTGCACTCAGGGCGCCTCGAATTGCCCGTGCGCCGCGCCTCCGAGCTCGACGGACGGCTGCGCGAGTTCGAGGAGCCCGAGTCCTCGCCGGAGCTCGAGGCAGAGGAGCGCGACGGTGTCAAAGGTCGCCACATGCAGCGCGATCTCGCCAGCGGGCTCGTTGAGGTCGAGTTCGATTGGACGGGCGACTCGAAGACGCTGATCGCTGAGAGCGGCCTCGAGCTCGGCGAGCGGAACGTCACGCGCTACCGGATAGTCGAGGGCGATCCGCTGTCGGCGCAGGTGCAGTGCGAGGTCGAGGTCACCATACGCCGCGGGGACTTCGACGTTCGGGCGGAGGTTCGCAGCTCGATGTCCTGCGACCGCGAGTCGTTCACGGTCAGCACCGACCTGCGAGCCTACGAGGGTGAGCAGGAGGTGTTCACCCGCAATGACAGCCACACGATCCCGCGGGACGGCGGGTGAGTGAGCGACCTCGCGCAAGCGCTTCAGACGCTGCCATGGTCGTGGTACTCCGATCCTGAGGTCGCGGCGCTCGAGCGAGAGCGGATCTTCCGCCGAGCGTGGCAGTACGTCGGCCACCTGGGCGAGCTTCAGGGTCCCGGGAGCTACTTCGCGACCCATGCGGCCGGCGTCCCGATCGTGGTCACGCTCGACCGCGATGGCACGCTCCGCGGGTTCCTCAACGTCTGTCGCCACCGCGGGACCGTCGTTGCGCGCGGGGCCGAGAAGCGAGGCACGCTCCAGTGCCCGTACCACGCCTGGACCTACGATCTCGACGGGGAGCTGCGCGCGGCGCCGCGCAGCTCGCGAGACCCGAGCTTCGAAGCCACCGGCCTGTGCCTGCGGCCCGTTGCGCTTGGGACCTGGGGGCCGTTCGTGTTCTCAAACCCGGATCCGGATTGCGAACCGCTCGAGGATGCGCTCGGAGACATCGCCGAGGTCGTCGCCGCGGGCGGCCTCGACGTCGGGCAGCTTCGTTTTCACGGCCGGTTCCCCTACGGGCTTCGCGCCAACTGGAAGATCGCGATCGAGAACTACCTCGAGTGCTACCACTGCGCGGTGAACCACCCGAGCCTCGTCGAGGTGATCGACGAGCGGTCGCTGCTGCTGGAGTCAAACCGGCTGCGGGTCAGCCAGTACGCGCCGGCGCACCGGCGGGTCGCGGAGGGGACAGCGCCGTTCGACGCCCGAGGACCTCTCGACTCAGCGCGCTACCACCTGCTGCTCCCTGCGACGAAGCTCAACTCGCTCCCCGGCCACCCGAACCTCTCGATCGGCCCGGTGTGGCCGACGGCAACAGATCGCTGTGAGGGGTTCCTCGACTATTTCTTCGGGCCCGGAGCCGACGACGCTTGGATTGCAGATCTGCTTGCGATCGACGACGTCGTCGGAGGCGAGGACACAGCGCTGATCGAGGCGGCCCAGGCGGGCACCGCAAACGGCATCCTCGAGCACGGTCGCCTGCTCGCCGGCAGCGACGACCTGGTGGCCTACTTCCAGCGCTACGTTCGCTCGCGACTCGCCGAATAGCCCCCGGACAGACTCGAACAGGGGACACTCTCGTCCGCTCGGGCTTAGCTTCGCTCCTGTCCGGCCGATTACAGGTCGGATGAGTGGAATCCGCACGAGCGCTGCCGCGACGATGCTCGGCGTCAGTCCAAACACCCTGCGCAGCTGGGAGCGCCGGTACGGATACCCCAGCCCTCGCCGCTCACCGGGGGGCCATCGGCAGTACGAGCTGGCCGAGATCGAGACGCTGCGCACGACGCTTGACCAGACCCGCAATGTCTCGTCGGCGATCGCGCTCGCCCGCCAGCGTGGCGATGGACCGCCGTCGGCGGCGCGGTTGTCGAGCGCGTTCGCGACCTTCGACGAGGACGGCGCAAACCGCCTGCTCGAGGAAAGCCTGGCTCTCCGCTCGGTCGAGCGGACCATCGAGGATCTGCTGCTCCCGGCGGTCGAGCTGCGGATCAAGGACCGGCACGCCGGCGCCGAGTACGAGTTTGCCTGGCGGTACGCCACCGGCTGGCTCGCCGCACTGAAACGACTGTCGCCTCCCGGCTCGCGCGCTGAGCGAATCCTGATCCTCGACGCGTCCGCCCCGCACGATCTCGACGCCCTCTATGCCCAAGCTCTCGAGGTCGTCCTCCGGCGGGCTGGACTGAGGACTTTGGTCCTTGGCCCAGCGGTCGAGCCGAAACGCCTGGGACGGGCGATTCGGGTGCTCGCCCCCCGGGCCGTCATCCTGACCGGCCGGCGGATCACCGTCGACGGGATCGGCCGCGTGGTGTTTGCGGTGCGAGCTTTGGGCCGCGAGCTGGCCGTGTTCGACTACCGCGGGGCAGTACCCGCGACCGGCGGCGGAACAATCGCCACGCTCGGCGACGCTCCGATCGCGGCCCGCGAGGCGCTCCTGGAACGGCTCGACGTGGCCGTGCCGTCCAGGGTCTAGCCAGCACTTGAACGCCCGGCGACCGTCGTCGCCATGGGGCAGGCGTGTCCGCGTCGTTCTACACGGGCATCTGCAATCAGCAAGGGAACCTGGCGGCGTCGGGGACGTTCATCACGAGCCCGTATCCCGCCGCGGGCCGGGCCGCGAGTGCTCCGCCGGGACTATCGGTTCGCTCGGTGTCGGTCCGCGCGGCAACGATCACCGTTCCGGGCGCGGTGACAGTGCGGCTCGCGCTGGCGCGCGGAGCGCGCTACCGAGCCGCCGAGCATCGCATCGGCCTGCTGATCGTCGACCGGGCCGGTCAACCGGTCGGGCTCGACTACACCGACCAGCGCACGCTCGCTGACGCGGCCGGCAACGCCTCGTCCGTGTCGCTCGCGATCCCTCCCGGGGTCGCGATTCCGCGCTACGGGAGCCTGTACGTGATCAGCGACGTGTTTCCGCTG
>CATPBV010000231.1 GCA_955652345.1 uncultured Solirubrobacteraceae bacterium
CCAGTCAATCGGCCGTGACGTGGCGGGACTTGAGCAACCCTAGCCTCGCGCCTGCAGCCGTTGCGCCGGTTACTTCAATCGTCTACGGAAATAGGCCTGTGTGCGGGGCTTTTCTGATGCCGCCACTTGGGGCTGCCCAGCAGGATCTGTGCGGAGGGTTCGGTGGTGCTCATGGCGAAGTGCTTGTCGTCAGCGTGGATGAGCGCCGTGAACTTGCCGAGCGCTGGCCGGACCATCGAGTCTGTCTCGTCAATCACGACGCTGGCGCCGATGACCATCGCGCCGGCCCGTTCGAGAAGAGCGCGAGCCGTCCGGAACTGGGTGGCGGTTTCGATCCAGTCATCCACAAGAAGGACTCGCGCCCGAGGCCGGATCAGATCTGCCTGAAGCCGCAACTCGCCGACCTCGCCCTTGTAATCGACGTGTGCCGGTGGCCCGGATGTCGACTTGGTTGCGCGAGATCGCTCCAACGGCTCGTCGCCCCGACCGGACTCCGCCCCCCAGACACCCTCGCGCACGCTACGCGCAAGCTGTGCGAACTGCGGCGCCTCGCGGGTACGATCGAGGGGCCATGAGTCAGGGCGTGCCGCCTGGTGCGGGGCAACCGCTGTCCGCCGAGGAGCTCCGCGAGCGACGCGGTCGTGCACAGGCGCGCCGAGTGCGGAGGCGACGCCGCGCGATGTTGCTGGTGTGCTCGACGGCGCTTGCTATCGCTGCGGGAGCGTGGATCGCCTTGGGCGGCGGCGGCAGGCGCGGAATCCGCCGTACCCAGCCGGTCACGCTGGCGGCCCGCCAACACCGCGTTGCTAAAGCGCGGGTCGTCCGGCTGGTCGTCGAGGCGAGCGGCGACTTACTGATTCATTCACCGATCTGGGAGCGCGCGCTGGTGCTAGGCGGCGGAATCCACTACGACTTCGCGCCGCTATTCGCGGAGATCAAGCCATACATCAAGCGTGCAGACCTTTCGCTCTGTCACGTCGAGACGCCGATGACACCGGCTCCTCCCACGGGGTACCCGGTCTTCAACACCCCCCCGGAGCTCGCGAAGGCGATCCGCCAGACGGGCTGGCGCGCTTGCTCGACGGCGGCGACACACACGCTCGACCAAGGGCAGACCGGCGTCGACGACACGATTCGCGTGCTGGACCGTGCGGGCATACTGCACGCCGGCTCGTTCTCCTCTGCGGCGGCGCAGAAGGCTCCGCTGCTCATCACAGTGAAAGGCATTCGCGTCGCCTTTCTCGCTTACACCGAGCTGACCAATGGCATTCCTTCGCCGCATCCTTGGTCGGTCAATCGCGCGAAAGCAGCCCAGATCTTGTCCGACGCCCACCGCGCCCGGATGGCTGGCGCGAAGGTCGTAATCGTCAACATCCACTGGGGAGATCAGTACATCGCGCAGCCGAGCGCCTTCCAGCTTCAGCTAGCAGACCAACTCACTCGCTCGTCCGACATCACCGCAGTCGCCGGTCAGCACGTACACGTCGTCCAGCCGATCCGTCTGATGAACCGGAAACTGGTCGTGTTCGGGGAGGGCAACCTGATCTCAAATCAAACAAGCGCCTGCTGCGCCACTGGTTCGCAGGACGGCATGATCGTGCTGCTGACGATCGTTGTCGACGGTCGCGGCGCGCGCGTGACAGTCGTCCACTATGTACCAATCTGGGTTCGTCATCCAGACCTCGTGGTGCTCCCGGCAGGGACCGCCGTGCGCACCGACCCGGCGGACGCCACGGCGCTGCGGGCGTCGTATGCGCGAACGGTCGCAGTGGTCGGGCGTAGCCCGCAGATCCAGCCGATCCCAGCTCGCCTGCCTTGAACCGTCCGTCGGCCTCGGCCTGACAGAGTCCACTTCGTGATCCGTGGGCCGAGTCGGCGCAACCCGGCGCGATCGGCCTGGTCGCCAAGCGATGCACACGTGGCCCCTTGCAAACTGCCCGCACCCCGCCGTCCGTCCGCCCACAACGGTTTCACTGAGTCGCAAGGCGGGCGTCCGCCCGAGCCCGCCCGGGCGGTGAAAGCGAGCGCCCGGCGACCCGCTGACGGGCCGTGGACGGCTGTCGGGAGGTCCTTCGCGGCTGTGCCTCGGCGCTGCACGAAGCGGTTCGAATTGCTCTATTCACCGGGCGGCCTGCCGTCACGGCGACATCCTCTGTCGAGGAGTGCGTCTGCTATCTCCCGAGCGTGCGCTTGAGCAGCGCGCGCAGTTCATGGAAGTGGCGCTCGCGCGCGGCATTGTGGTAGGCGGGGGTGTCGGCCATCGTGTAGCCGTGCGTGGCGCCTTGGTAGATCTCAGAGCGGTAGCGCGCCCCGACCGCCTCCAGCGTTCGCTCGAGTTCGGCGATCTGATCGGCCGACATGCTCGGGTCCTGGTCGGCGAAGCCGAAGTACATCTCGGCCTTCACCTCCGCGGCAGACCGGTGCGGGCTATCGGGGGCGTCGGTGACGAGGCCACCAGCGTGAAAGCCGGCCAGGGCCGCGACCCGACCCGGATGCGCGGCCGCGATCCGCCAGCCGACGCGCGCGCCCATACAGTAGCCGGT
Organism: uncultured Solirubrobacteraceae bacterium; assembly: GCA_955652345.1. GTDB lineage: Bacteria > Actinomycetota > Thermoleophilia > Solirubrobacterales > Solirubrobacteraceae > Palsa-465. Next base: position 2,544 of record CATPBV010000231.1, read on the forward strand.
GATCGCAACCGGGCCGACGGCCGCGACCGCCGCCAGGTGCTCGAGATAGGCGGCGCCGTCACCCGTAAGCCGCTCTGGCGTGAGCTGCTCGATCAGCGGCCGCACCGACTGAAAGAAACTCGAGCGCTGCTCGGAGTCGCTCAAGTCGGGTAGCGGCAGCACCGGCGAACGACCCGCGCGATAGAAGACGTTCGGCGCCAGCACGACATAGCCATCGGCGGCGATCCGATCCACCATCTCGTTGATCGTCGGCCGCAGCCCGTACGCGTCCATGATGAACAGCACCCCTGGGTGGCGGCCATCGTCAGGCCGCGCGAGGTACGCATCAGCGACGCCATCCGGAGTGTTGATCTCGACAGTTGAGCTTTGCATCAGCCTAAGATCGCAGATGCGAGCGATAGGCCCGCGTGCAAACCCTGGCCGATTTCAGTTCCTTTGCCGGCCAGCGGCGGCGAGCCAACGCGCACACACACGGGTCTTCGCGCTGACGGCTCACAGGCGCGCGGCATATGAGCCATCGATCGTGGCGCTGCTGCTTGGCGGCCGGTTCACTCGTTTCGGGCCGGC
>CATPBV010000232.1 GCA_955652345.1 uncultured Solirubrobacteraceae bacterium
AAAGGGAGTAGCAGTGGCTCAAATCGGACTCAAGGAGCTGCTGGAGGCCGGCGTTCACTTCGGCCACCAGACGCGCCGCTGGAACCCAAAGATGCGCCGCTTCATCTTCGGCGAGCGGGACGGCATCTATCTGATCGACCTTCTCCAGACCGAGGCGTTGCTGGAGGAGGCGTCCAGCTTCGCCTCGAGCATCGCGCGGCGCGGCGGCACCGTCCTGTTCGTGGGCACGAAGAAGCAGGCCCGCGACGCGATTGCGGAGATCGCCGCAGCCGCGGACATGCCGTACGTCAACCATCGCTGGCTGGGCGGGCTGCTGACCAACTTCCAGACGATCTCGTTGCGGATCAAGAGGCTGCACGACCTCGAGCGCTACGAGACGGAGGGCCAGCTGCAGCTGCTTCCGACCCGCGAGCGGATGTCCGCCCAATCGGACCTCGAGAAGCTGCGGGCCAACCTCGGGGGCGTCAAGAACATGCAGCGCGTGCCCGATGCGGTGTTCGTGATCGACCTCAAGACCGAGGCGATCGCCGTTCGCGAAGCCCAGCGGCTGCGCATCCCGATCATCGGGCTCGTCGACACCAACTGCGATCCCGACGGGATCGACTACGTGATTCCCGGCAACGACGACGCGATCCGGTCGTGCGCGGCGATCACCCGGGCGATCGGCGACGTGGTGTCGCAGGGTCACAACGTGTTCCGCGCCGAAGAGGAGCGGGCGCGGCTCGAGCGCGAGCGGCGTGAGGCCGAGGAGCGGGCGAGGCTCGAGGCGGAGGAGCAGGCTCGGCTTGAGGCGGAGGCTGCCACAGCTGCTGCTGCTGCCGCGGCTGCCGCAGCTGCCTCCGAGGGCGCAGGCGCGGCCAAGGCCACTCCGCCTTCCGACGACGTCGTCGCCCCGCAGACCGTTCCCCAAGTGGCCTCGGACGCGACTGCGCCCTCGGAGGTGACCGAGCCCGTGGAGGAGGCAGCGGCACCGGCTCCGCCGGGCCAGCCGGAGCCCCCTGCCGCTCCCGAGCCCGCCGCGGAACCGGAGGCCGCCGCGTCGCCCCCCGAGCCTAAGGTGGAGCCCGAGGAGGCCACCGATGCTGCCGCCGAGTCTGAGACCGAGGCGCAGCCGGAGGAAACCGCTGCCGCGGCTGACGCCGAGGCGGAGCCGGAAGCCGACGTGCAGCCGGAGGTGGCGGCAGAGCCCGAAGCGGCAGCAGAGCCCGCGGTGGCAGCAGAGCCGGAGGTGGCACCAGAGCCTGAGGCTGAACCCGAGCCCGGGGCGGCGGCGGAGCCTGAGGCGGAGGCTGAGCCAGTAGCGGCAGGTCAGCCCGAGCAGGCTGCCGAGGCGGGCGAGGAGAAGCAGGCGTGACCGAGATCACGGCGCAGGACGTCAAGGCGCTTCGCGATCGCACCGGGGCGGGTGTGCTCGCATGCCGGGAGGCGCTGACGGAGGCGGACGGGGACATCGAGCGCGCGGTCGAGCTGCTGCGGACCCGCGGCCAGGCGCAGGCCGCCAAGCGCGCGGGCGAGGAGGCCCGCGAGGGGGTCGTGCAGAGCTACATCCACGCGGGCAACAAGATCGGCGTGCTCGTCGAGGTCAACTGCCAGACCGACTTCGTCGCTCGCAACGAGAAGTTCGTCGAGTTCGCGCGGGACGTAGCGCTGCACATCGCGGCGATGCCCCAGACGCTCGCGATCAGCGACGAGGACATCCCAGCGGCTGAGCGGGAGCGCGAGGAGCGGATCGCGACCGAGCAGGCCGCCGATCGCCCGGAGAACGTCCGCGAGCGGGTCGTCGCGGGCAAGCTCGAGAAGTGGCTCGACGAGGTCGTGGTGCTGCGCCAGAAGCATGTCAACGAGGACAAGCACAGCGGCAAGACGATCGAGGAGCTGCGCTCGGAGCTGGCGAACGAGACGCGCGAGAACATCGTCGTCCGCCGGTTCGCCCGCTTCGCGGTGGGAGACTGAGCCCGCAGATGGGGGTCAGCGCGGAACACGAAGCGGCTACGACTGCACCCACGCCGCAAGCAGGAGAGCAGTCCCCGACCCCACCGCCGACCTTCCGGCGGATTCTGCTGAAGCTGTCCGGAGAGGCGCTGATGGGCGAGCTCGACTATGGGACCGATCCCGATCGCGTCCAGGCGATCGCGGCCGAGGTTGCAGCCGTTCACAACCGCGGGGTGGAAGTGGCGATCGTCGTCGGCGGCGGCAACATCTACCGCGGGCTCGCCGAGGCGGCGCGGGGCATGGACCGCGCAACCGGCGACTACATGGGGATGCTCGCGACGGTCCTGAATGCGCTGGCTCTCCAGGACGCGCTGGAGAAGGCGGGCATTGCGACTCGAGTCCAGTCCGCGATCACGATCTCCGAGGTGGCCGAGCCCTACATACGCCGCCGGGCGATGCGCCACCTCGAGAAACGCCGCATCGTGATCTTCGCGGCGGGCACCGGCAATCCGTTCTTTACGACCGACACCGCTGCAGCGCTACGAGCCGCCGAGCTACATGCCGACGTCGTGCTGATGGCCAAGAACGGGGTGGAGGGGGTCTACTCGGAAGACCCCGCGATCAACCCGGACGCGGAGTTCATCCCCGAGATCACGCACAAGGATGCGCTGACTCGCGGGCTTGCCGTGATGGACTCGACCGCTTTTGCCCTGTGCATGGACAACAACCTGCCGATCGTCGTCTTCAACATGGCGGACGCCCGCAACATCGACAAGATAGTGTCAGGCGCCCGCGTGGGGACGCTGGTGAAGACATGAGCGACTCAGAGATGATCGATGGGCTCCTCGAGGACGGTCGCTCGAGAATGGCCAAGTCGGTCGAGGCGATCCGCACCGAGTTCGGCTCTGTCCGCACCGGCCGGGCGAGCCCGGTGTTGCTCGACCGGATCAATGTCGACTACTACGGAACGGCGACGCCGCTCAAGCAGCTCGCGACGATCACGGCGCCGGAGGCGCGGCTACTGACGATCCAGCCGTACGACAAGAGCTCGATCAAGGCGATCGAGCGAGCGATCCTCGAGTCGGACATCGGCCTCACTCCCTCCAATGACGGCAATCTGATCCGCCTTGGCATTCCTGAGCTGACCGAGGAGCGCCGGCGCCAGCTGGTCAAGGTCGTCCGCCACATCGCCGAGGAGGGGAGAGTCGCAATCCGCAACGTCCGCCGCGACGTGATGCACGACCTGCGCGAGCTCAAGGAGGCCGGCGAGGCGGGATCGGACGACGAGCACCGCGCCGAGGTTGAGCTCCAGAAGGTCACGGACGCGCGGATCCATGAGCTCGACGAGCTGCTGGGGCACAAGGAAGCAGAGATCCTGGAGGTTTAGTGGCCTCCGGAGCGGAGGGCCGAGCGAACGCCGGACCGAGCGAGCAGGCCGGCGGTCAGGCCCGATATGTGGCGATCATCACCGACGGCAACGGCCGCTGGGCCAAGCAGCGAGGCCTCCCCGTCGTGGCCGGTCACGAGGCGGGCGCCGACGCCGTGAAGGCCCGTCTGCGCGACGCGGTGGATCTAGGGATCGAGGAGCTCACCGTGTTCTCGTTCTCGACCGAGAACTGGGGTCGTTCCCCGGACGAGGTGGCGGCGCTGATGGAGATGTTCGCCCGGCGGATCGAGCAGGAGACTCCCGAGCTGGACGCGGAGGGGGTGCGCATGCGGTTCATCGGCCGGCGTGAGGCCCCGGTGCCGGCGGATCTGATCTCACGGATGGCGTGGGCGGAGTCGGTAACTCGGCAGAACACCAGGGTTACCCTGTTTGTCGCATTCAACTACGGCGGCAGGGCGGAGATCGTCGACGCAGCGCGAACCTTTACCGGAGCTACCGACGCCGACTTTCGTGCCCACCTTTACGCGCCCGAGATGCACGACCCCGATCTGATCATCCGCACGAGCGGCGAACAGCGGATCTCCAACTACCTGCTGTGGCAGGGCGCCTACTCAGAGCTCGTGTTCCGCGACGAGCTGTGGCCCGATTTCTCGCGCCAGGCGTTCGAGCAAAGCTTGGAGGAGTTCGCCGCACGCAGGCGCCGCTTCGGGGGACGCTGATGCCACACGACGGGGAGCACTAGCCGATGCCCGCGGGGCGCCGGCCGCCGGCCGGACGCAGGCCCCCTGGCGGACGGCGACCGCCCAGTAC
>CATPBV010000233.1 GCA_955652345.1 uncultured Solirubrobacteraceae bacterium
ATCGGATACGGCTCTCCCGTCGTAGCGATGTACAGCGTTCCTCCCCGCGTCAGGCTGTGGATCGCGAGCACCTGCTGGCCGTGGACCGTTCCGGTCGGGCCCTTCACGAACGTCGCCCGCCGCAACAGGAACTCTCTGAACAGCGCCCGCAGATTGGCCAGCCTGGCGATCCCCGCCACGTGCGCGGTCGATGGAACCTGGACCCACCGTCCGTTGAGCCTCTGCGCGAGCGTCTGACTAAGGAATTTGCGCCAGAAGTGCTCGCCCCCGTTCAGGTACATGACGGGACCGAGGGCGACGAACCTGACCCGGAGTCCCTGCGTCGCGAGCTCGCCGATCGAGCCTCGGCCTGCGACAACACGAAGGTCGAACACGAGCGGGCTCCCATCGCTGACAACATCCCCCGCTACATGAACCGTTTGCGCGCTAGCCGCAGCGCTCAACGCGGCCCTGAGGATCTGGGCTGGGGAGCGGGCGGCGATCCCGTTGTTGGAGGTTGGAGCGGTTGCCGTGCCAGGGGTCGACGCGACCGTCGTGTGGCTGGACGAGCCGCCGCAGGCGCCTACAGCGCCTGCGGCGAGCAGCGTCGCCGCCATGGTGAGGATCCGGCGGGTCAGCACTTCGGGCGCCCTAGAGGCCGAACTTGGACGCGTCGATCGCGTTCGCCGGCGCGCTCAGCGAGACCGGCTGGTTGTACTGGTCGAACACGACCTGTCCTGCCTGGGCTCCGACCTTGCGGATCTCGATCGGGTACGGCTGCCCGGTCGTGGCGACGAACAACGTTCCGCCCTTAGTGGTGTCGCGGACCGCGACCACCTGCTGCCCGTTGACGGTGGTCGTCTGGCCCTTTGCCAGCGTTCCGTACTTCGAGAACACCTGAGAGAACAGCTCGCGCACGTTCGTCAGTCTCCCGAGAGACGCGAAGTTGCCGGTGGCCGTGGTCTTCAGCCACTTGCCCGCGAGCGCCTGTGCGACGGTCGGGTTGCCGAACGTCTGCCAGAAGCTCGGTCCGCCGTTGATGTAGACGTACTGACCGACGCTGACGAGCTTGAAGCTGAGACCGCGCGAGGTCAGCGAACCGGTCGCGCCCTTTCCTGAGACGAGGTGCAGGTCGATCGTGATCGGCGTGCCGCTGGAGAGGATCGAGCCGGAGATGTGCACGGACTGGACCCCCTGGATCGCGTGGCTCGCGGCGTTGAGGATCCCGGTGGGCGACTTCGAGGAGACCCCGTTGTCGGAGGAGCCACCGCACGCGGCGAGCGCGGCGGCAGCAACTACAGCTGAGAGAGACAGGGTGAGGTGTTTGATTTTCATGGTGCGGTCATCGGATCGTGGCCCGAAACCTTGAGCGTCGCTCGGCGATAATCGTTGCCACGTCCTCGGGCGCCTCGAGGTGGACCGCGTGCCCGGCCCGTGGAACGACCACAGTCTCTGCCCGCGGGAGCTCCGCGGCCACCCTTTCGGCAGTCTCGCGGAACTTGTGGTCGTGCTCGCCCACGACCAGCGTCACCGGGATCGCCAGCGACCCGAGCTGACCCCATAGTGAGGGCAGCGCGCCTGTTCCGAGTCCGCGGAGCGCGCTCGCCAGCCCGGCGGGAGTGCTGCGCAGACGGTCCGCGTGCGCGGCCGCGGCAACGTGCGGGGGCTGACCACTCAGGATCGGCGTTTGCGCCCAGCGCGCCGCGACGTCCTCGATGCTCGCGCTCTCGATCTCGTCCGCCAGCCCGTCGTCCGCCTGACGGCGGGCGCGGCGCTCGCCAGGCTCCGCGATCCCAGGACTCGCGCCGATCAGCACCAACCCACGTATGCGAGTCTCGAGGCGCAGCGCCGCGTGCAGCGCGATCCGGCCCCCCATCGAGTACCCGACCAGAGTGAAGCTCCCCGGCGCCTGTGCTGCAAGGTCCCCGAGCACCGCCTCGAGCGTCACCGGCCGCGCCCCAGCGGCCGAGCCGTGGCCGCGGATGTCGGGCGCGAGCGCCCGGTAGCGTTCCGGCAGCGCCGCTCTCACCGGGTCCCAGCTCGCGCCGGTGTGCGTGAACCCGTGCAGGAGGACGATCTGCGGCGCCATCTCAGGCGATCATGACGGCCACCGACACCTATCTGCTGCTGCGAGCGTTTTGCGACGAGCTGTCCCGCTGCGGTCTGCGGCACGCCTGCACCTCTCCGGGATCGCGCTGCACGCCGATCGTCCTGTCGCTCGTTCGCCACCCGGAGATCCGCTGTTGGTCGCACCTCGACGAGCGTTGCGGCGGCTTCTTCGCGCTCGGGGCGGCAAAGGCGTCCGGATCCCCGGTGGCGGTCACATGCACCTCCGGGACCGCCGCGGCGAATCTGGCGCCGGCGGTGACCGAGGCATACCAGGCGCGGGTCCCGCTGATCATCCTGACCGCGGACCGGCCGGCGGAGCTCCGCGACGTTGGCGCCGGCCAGACGATCGACCAGCTGAAGATCTACGGCGCTGCGGTCAAGTGGTTCTTCGAGCTCGAGCTCGCGGACCCCACCGAGGAGCGTCTGCGCTGGATTCGCGGCCTCGCCTGCAGGGTGTACTGGACGACGCTCGACGGGCGGCCGGGGCCGGTCCACGTGAACGTCCCTCTCCGCGACCCGCTGACGCTGTCAGAGGAGCTTCCGGAGGATCGCGGCGGCCGCGCGGGAGGGAGACCGTGGGTCGAGCGGATCCGCGCTGCGCCGGGGTCTCCGACCGGCAGGACGCGGTTGCCCGCACGCGGCGTGGTCGTTGCCGGGCGCTACGAGCGCGACCTCGAGCTTGGACCGGCGGTCGCGATGTTCGCCGAGCACGCGGGCTTCCCGCTGCTCGCCGCCCCGCTATCGGGGGCACGCCGCGGCCCGGCGGCGATCGCCCACTACGACGCCCTGCTCCGCGACGAGGCGTTGTATGCCCAGCTGCCACCGGAGCTCGTCATCCGGATCGGCGACCTCCCGACCTCCAAGCCGCTCCGAGCCTGGCTCGCGTCCCTGCGCGACACCCCACAGATCGCGCTCGATCCGGAGGGCGCATGGCAGGACCCCTCGGGTGCACTCACCGCGGTCGATCGCGGCGACCCCGCATCCGTGCTTGCGGCGCTGACCCCCGACACTCCCGAGGACCCCGACTGGCTGGCAGCGTGGCGCGCGGCCGACGACGCTGCCGAGCACGTGATCGTGCAGACGCTCGGCGAGGACCTGTCAGAGCCTCTGGTGGCGAGGGTCCTGGCCGAGTGGCTTCCCGCGGAGGCCACGATGTTCGTCGCATCATCGATGCCGATCCGCGACGTCGAGCTGTTCTGCGGCGCGCGCGAGCTGGCGCCGCGGATGCTCTCCAACCGCGGCGCAAACGGGATCGACGGGACCGTCTCGAGCGCCTTCGGGGTCGCCGCCGTCGCGTGCGGCCCCACTGTTCTGCTGACGGGAGACGTGGCGCTCGTCCACGATCTCGCGGGCCTGCTGGCGGCCCGGCGGCTCGGGTTGCGACTGGTGGTCGTGCTGCTCAACAACGATGGCGGCGGGATCTTTCACTTCCTCCCGGTGGCCGACGAGCGCGACGCCTTCGAGGAGCACGTCGCCACGCCCCACGGGCTCGACTTCGAGAAGGCCGCTGAGATGTTCGGCTGCGACTACGCGCAACCAGGCGGCCTACGGGAGCTGCGTACCATCCTCGACGATGCGCTCGCCGCGGAGCGCACGACGGTCATCGAGATCCGCACCGACCGCGCGGAGAACCTCGCGCTTCACCGGCGGGTGGCCGCGGCGGTGCAGCGTGCCCTGGCTAACCCGCAAGGGCCGGAAGCAGCGCCTCGAGCTTGAGCTCGGACTCGGCGAGCTCGGCGGCAGGATCCGAGTCGCGGACGATCCCGCAGCCGGTGTACATGCGAGCGACGTGTCCGCGCAGCAGGGCGCAGCGGAGCGCAACGCACAGCTCTCCGTCGCCGGCTGCGTCGGTCCACCCGACGGGACCCGCGTACCAGCCCCGGTCGAGCCCCTCGAGCGCCGGGATCAGGCGCCCTGCCAGCTCGCCCGGCTCGCCCCCCACCGCGGGAGTCGGGTGAAGCAGGCCCGCCAGCTCGATCGTGCCGAGCGGCTTGGAGAGCTGCGCGCGGATCGGCGTCCCGAGATGCTGGATGTTCGCGACCTTCACCAGTGCCGGCTCCGGCGCGGCCGTCACCCACAGCGCATGCGGGCGCAGCGCGCGGACGATCCGCGCCGCGACGATCATGTTCTCCTCCCGGTCCTTGTCGCTGCGGAGCAGCTGCTCGCCGAGGTGGGCGTCGACCGCGGGGTCCGCGCTGCGGCGGATCGACCCCGCCAAAGCGACAGTGCTGGCGCGTTGCCCCTCGCGCCGTACCAGCAGCTCTGGACTCGCAGCCACGAACGTCGCGTCGCCACGACCCACGGCGAACACGTAGCACGAACGGAACGCCTCGCGTAGCAGCCCGATCACGGCTGCCGGGTCGTGATCGGCGGGCGCGTGAACCTCGACCTCTCGGGCCAGCACGATCTTCTCGAGCTCGCCGGCGCGGATGCGCTGCACGGCGCGGGCCACCGCCTCCTCGAAGTGCGCCGGCGGAATCGGGCTGACCACCTTGTACGCGCCGGATGGCGAGGGGTCGAGCAGGGGGAGCTGTGCGGGGCGAAGCTCCGACAGGCGGCGCTGCGCCCGCGCCAGAAGGTCCTCGAGCGTGTCGTCGGGGGCCACGTCGAGGTTGAGCGTCGCGGCCGCGTGGCTCCCGCGGCGGGCGAGGGACAGCTAGGGCACGATCAGCGAAGCGGGCGCAAACCCCTCCCACGCGTGCGAGCCACCGCCGTCGGAGGCAAACGCGAAGCCTCCGAGCGCGATCAGGCCCGAGCCAGGAGGGCCCGGATGGTCGTCGAGGATCGCGCCGGCCACTAGCGCGCGCCAGTGCGCGGCTACCGCAGCGAACCGATCCTGACCGTGGGCCTCGAGCCCGCGAGTGCACCCCAGCCCCGCGATCGCGGAGCCGTCCCGATCGGGTTGCTCCATGCAGAACCATTGCTCGCCGGCCCTGCGCGCCGCCGCGACCAGCGCGGTGGGATCGGTCGCCGCGTCGAGCGCGGCGGTCAGGCTGACGAGCGCCGGCGCGCCGCTCGAGCGGGCACGCCGCAGGGCGCTCTCGAAACGCTCGTCGATCCGGGGGAACGCGTCGAGCCCGAGCCAGTCTCCGCGCGCCGATACCCGCGCCGCGACGTCGCCCATCGCGCGGCTAGGTCTCGGTCCGCCCGCGCGAGATCGCGATCTCGCCGGTCCTGGCCATCTCGATCAGACCGAACGGCCGCACCAGGCTCTCGAACGCCTCGATCTTGTCGTCGGTGCCGGTCACCTCGACCACCACCGAGCGTTTGGTCACGTCGACCACCTTGGCGCGGAAGATCTCGCAGATCTGCATCACCTCAGAGCGGGCTGCCCCGTCGGTTGCGATCTTGAACAGGGCGAGCTCCCGGGCGAGCGTCTCCTCGGGCTCGAGGTCGCGGATCTTGAGCACGTTGACGAGCTTGTGCAGCTGCTTGGTGACCTGATCGATCGGGTGGACCGCTCCGTCGAGGGTCAGGGTGATTCGCGAGATGCTGTCGTCGTCGGTCGGCCCGACGGCAAGGGTGTCGATGTTGAATCCCCGCCGCGCGAACAAGCCGGCGATCCTGGTCAGCACGCCGGGCTTGTTCTCGACCAGGATCGCCAGCGTGTGCTTGCGCCCCGTCCGCAGACCCACCGACGCCTCGAGCTCGTCGAGGGACAGGACTTCCTTGGTGCCCGGCTCGCCCACCGCTCAGCCGACCATGTTGCGGGCGGGCTGGCCCGCCGGGATCATCGGGTACGTGTTCTCCTCGCGGGTCACCCGCACGTCGGCGAGCACCGGACCCTCCGTCGCCAGCACCTCGCGGATGTCGCTCACCAGGGTGCGCTTGTCCTCGAGGCGCACACCCGTGGCTCCGTACGCCTCGGCGAGCTTGACGAAGTCGGGCCACTGACCCATGTCGACGTGGCTGTAGCGCTTGTCCCAGAACAGCTCCTGCCACTGCCGGACCATCCCCAAGTAGCCGTTGTTCATCACCAGCACCTTGATCGCGATGCCCTCCTGGGCGCAGGTCGCAAGCTCCTGCATGTTCATCTGGACCGAGCCGTCGCCGGCGATGCACACGACGGTCTGATCGGGGCAGCCGACCTTCGCGCCCATCGCCGCAGGTAGACCGAATCCCATCGTGCCGAGCCCACCGGAGTTGATCCACCGGCGCGGCTCGCGGAAGTGGTAGTACTGCGCGGCCCACATCTGATGCTGGCCGACGTCGCTGGTGACGATCGCGTCCCCCTCGGTCGCCTCGTAGATGGCCTGGATCATGTACTGCGGCTTGATCTCCGCGTCCGCGGAGTCCTCGTAGCGCAGCGGATGGCGCTCCTGCCAGGCCTTGATTCGCGACCACCACTCCTCTAGGC
>CATPBV010000234.1 GCA_955652345.1 uncultured Solirubrobacteraceae bacterium
CCGCTGCACTGCGCCCGTACGCTCCACCGGCTTCGCGCCGCGGACCAGCGAGACCAGGATCGAGACCCGGCGGGCGAACAGCGTGCCGCTCAGCGCGAGCGCGGCGGCGAGTGCGATCGCGCCGATCAGCGAGGCTGACAGCTCCCGGCCTGGCGGTTCGAAGCGACCGTCACCCGCCCGTCGCCTTTCGGATCTCGGCCGAGATCGCCGGCACGACCTCGTGGAGATCGCCGATCACCGCGTAGTCGGCGCTGGCAAAGATCGACGCCTCGCCGTCGGGGTTGATCGCCATCAGCTTCTTGGCGCCCTTGCAGCCCGCCATGTGCTGCGTGGCGCCGCTGATCCCGCAGGCGATGTAGATCTCGGGGGAGATCTTCGTCCCGGTCTGGCCGACCTGGTCGGTGTGCGGGCGCCAGCCTGCGCTCGTCACCGCCCGCGAGCAGCCGACGGCGCCGCCCAGAAGCTGGGCGAGCTCTTCGATCGCCGCGAACCCTTCGGCGGACCCGACGCCGCGCCCACCCGAGACGACCACGTCCGCGTCCGCAAGTGAGACCCCGCTCGTGACGGTCGGCAGACGCTCGGTGACCCTGACCGCGCCATTCTCGGGCGCGGTCAGGCTCGACACGTTCACGGCGTCCGTCCCCGCGGCAACGGCGTGCGGAGCGACGGTCAGCAGGAGCGGCGATCCGTGGACCTTTGCCTCCTCTAGCAGGCTTCCACCCCAGCGGACGCGGGTGACCGACGCCGGGCTTCCCAGCTCGGCCGATGTGCAGTTGGCGGCCATCGGCAGATCGAGTCGCGCCGCCACGTGGGCGATGATCTCGTTGCCACGGTCGGTCCCCGGCGCGATCACCGCCGATGGCGACCGGTCCTCGATCACCTCGACGATCGAGGCCGCCCAGCCATCGGGCGCGTATGTGCCCTCGATCACGACGGCGTCCACATCGGCTTCGAGCGTCCGCGCGAACGTCACGGCCTGCTGCGACAGCTCGTCGTCGGGAGCTTCTACGAAGACCAGCGCACTCACAGCAGCCCCAGTTCGCGCAGCACACCGACGACGGCCGGCGCCGCGTCAGGACCGGTTCCGAGGACCTCGGCCTGCTTGCTCGAGCCCGGCGGAAGCTTCAGGCGCACCATCTCGAGCCGCGGCTCCGGGCGCTCCGGCGTCGAGCTCGCGACCGGCTTGCGCTTGGCCCGCAGGCGCCCGGGCACGGACGGGTAGCGGGGAAGGTTGAGCCCCTCCTTGACGCTGACCACCGCCGGGGTGGGCACCGCGTACACATCCCGACCGCCGGTGACCTCCTGCTCGCAGCGCAGCTGGCCGTCCTGCACGGCGATGCCCTTGACGCCCGTGACGCACGGTAGCCCGAGCGCGTGGGCGACGCGGATCGCCACCTGGTAGTTGCCCGCGTCGGCGGACTCGTTGCCGAACAGGATCAGGTCGAACTCCTCGGCGTCGGCACGGATCGCGGCGACAATCGCGGCGGCGGTCGCCTGCGGGTCCCACTCCTCGCCGTCGGTCACCAGGTGGATCGCGCGGTCGGCGCCGATCGCCATCATGTCGCGGAGCTGCTCCTCCGCCTCGGCTGGTCCCAGCGTCAGCACCGCGCTCGAGCCGCCGTGCTGCTCGACCAGCCTGACCGCCTCCTCGACGCCGCATTCCTCGTGCGGGCTGACAGTGAATCCAAGGTGGCGGGTCGAGATCGCGCGCTCGTCGTCGGTCAGGACGATCTTGCCGCCGGTCATCGGGACTCGCTTGACGCAGGTGAGGATGTTCACGAGCGCACCCGTTCGTTGTCGGGATCGAACAGCGGCGTCGGCCCGGCGACCGCGACCGTCACGGGGTAGCGCTCGCCGAGGTACTCGACCGCCAGCTCGGTACCCGCGACGGCGTGCTCAGGCGGCAGGTAGCTCATCAGGATGTGCCTGCCCACCGACGGACCGGCGCCGGCGCTGGTGACATACGCCCGGCGGCCCTTGCCGTCGACGAGCGGCTGGCCGTCGCGGGTCACCACGGGCTCGCCTCCGAGCATGTAGCGCTTGACACCGTTGCTCGAGGTGTGATCGTCGACGGTCAGGCTGCACATGACCGCGGCGGGCTCTTCCTCGCGATGGCGCACGTGCGCCTCCTTGCCGATGAAGTCCTGCTCCTTGACCTTGCCCCACGCCATTCCGGCCTCGACGACGTTGAAATCGCCCTCGAGCTCGGCGCCGTAGGCGCGGTAGCACTTCTCGAGGCGCCCGGTGGTCCCGTACACGCCAATACCCACCGGAACGATCCCGTGCGGCTGCCCGGCCTCGGCGATGATGTCCCAGAGTCGCGCTCCCTGCTCGATCGGCACGTACAGCTCCCAGCCGAGGTCGCCGACGTACGAGATCCGCGAGGCGAGCACCGCCAGCGGCCCCACCTCGATCGTGCGGCAGCGCGCGAACGGGAACCCCTCGTGCGAGACGTCGTCCCGAGTCAGGCTGGCGAGCACGTCGCGAGCGCGGGGGCCCCACAAGCCCAGCGTGCACCAGGCGTTCGTCTGGTCGTGGAGCTGGGCCGAGCCGTCGCCCGGGAGGTGGTCGGCGAACCACTTGCGGTCGGACATGCCATAGGCCCCGCCGGTGACCACTCGGAACAGGTCATCGGCCAGGCGCATGATCGTCAGGTCGGCCTTGAAGCCGCCGCTCGGGGTGAGGATCGGGGTGTAGACCACGCGCTCGAGCGGCACGTCCATCTGACGCATCGCGATCCGCTGCACGGCGTCGAGCGCGCCCGGGCCCGCGATGTCGAAGATCGAAAAGGCGGTCAGGTCGACCATGCCTGCGCGATCCCGCATCGCGAGATGCTCGGCATTGATGATCGGTGACCACCAGCGCGCGTCCCACTCGGCCTCGCGACGGGTCACGCGGTCGCCGTACTCCTCGAGTAGCGGCGCGTTGGACTCGTACCACTGCGGGCGCTCCCACATGGCGGTCTCGTAGAACACCGCGTCCCGCTGACACTCGCGCTCGTAGAAGGGTGAGAGGCGCACCCTGCGGTCGGACTCCCACTGCTCGCCAGGGTGGACGATGCCGTACATCTTGTTGAACCCCTCGCCGGCGCGGGCCTTGATGTGAGTCGCGGTGCGCTGGCAGGGGTATGCGCGGGCGATGTTGGACTCGTAGACGTCGATCTCTGACTCGCCATGGACCATCAGCTCGGCGACGGTCTTGCCTGCTCCGGGGCCCTCCTTGATCCAGATCGCGGCAGCCGACCACAACCCCGCCACCTCGGGGGTCTCGCCGAGCAGCGGCATCCCGTCGTAGGTGACCGACAGCACGCCGTTGATCGCGTACTTGACCCCCACCGACTCGTCGCCGACGATCTCGGGCATCAGCTCGAGCGCGATCTCCATCTGGGGGTCGAAGTCGTGCTGGGTGAAGGGGAGCTCCGTCGGCGTCAGGGCCGCCTCCTCGATAGAGGGGATCTCGTCTGCGTCGAGCGTGATCGGGCGGTGCGCGTAGGAGCCGATCTCGAGCCCGGTGCCCTCCTGGCGCTCGTACATGTTCGTGTCCATGTCGCGAACGATCGGGTACTCGATCATGCCCTTGGAGTCGGCGAACCGGGGCGCCGGGCCGATGTCGATCATCTGGTGGATCATCGGCGTAAGCGGGATCGACGCGCCTGCCATCCGGGCGAGCCGCGGGCTCCAGGCGCCGCCGGCGATCACTACCTTCTCGACATCCATGTCGCCGCGGGTCGTGAGCAGACGTCTGACGCGCCCACCGGAGACCTCGAAGCCGAGAACCTCGGTGTTGGCCGAGACCGTCAGGCCCGCCTTGATCGCCCGCTCGCGCATCAGCGTCCCAGCCTGGAGCGAATCGACCACACCGGCGCCGGGGGTGTAGAAGCCGCCGATGATGAGTTGCTCGTTTATGAACGGGACGAGCTCCCTGACTTCCTCGGGGGTGAGCATCGAAACCGGCTCGATCCCCCATGACCTGGCGGAGGACATGCGGCGGCCCAGCTCCTGCATGCGCTCCTCGGTCCGGGCGATCTCGATCCCGCCGCTACGCGTGAA
The DNA here is from genome assembly GCA_955652345.1 of uncultured Solirubrobacteraceae bacterium. Taxonomy (GTDB): domain Bacteria; phylum Actinomycetota; class Thermoleophilia; order Solirubrobacterales; family Solirubrobacteraceae; genus Palsa-465. The sequence continues at coordinate 4,050 of CATPBV010000234.1, forward strand.
CACGTCGAGCTCGACGTACTGCCTGAGGCTCTCGAGCGTCAGCGACGTCATCTCCTTCGAGTGGTCGACGGGGAAGATGAAATTCGACGCGTGCCCGGTGGAGCCGCCGGGGTTGGGCAGAGGTCCCTTGTCGATCAGCGTGACGTCGGTCTGACCGAGTCGCGTGAGGTGGTAGGCGAGGCTGTTGCCGACGATCCCGGCACCGATGATCACGATCCGCTGCAACTGCGGAAGCTGCCGCGAAGTGTCCGCGGTTGCGTTCACCTGCCGTGATATATCAGATGAACGTCAGGGGCGTCCGAGAGACGCAGGCCCGCGCGCCAGCCAGGGGTCAGAATGCGCTCTTGGCCGCCTTGCGATTTGGCTGTCCGTTGCGATCCTGCGCGGACGGAGCGCCCGCGAGCGCGGCCTCGGCGGCCGACGGCGCCTGCAGATAGCGCGCGACCGCGCAGCCGAACAGCACGGTCAGGATGACGGCGCTCGAGGCGCACCACTCGCAGATCGCGTGGATCGAGAACAGCTCGCGATAGGTCAGGTAGGCGCTGAAGCCGAACCCGATCAGCGTCAGGGCGAGCGTCGCGAGCCGCGTCTCTTCCCGATCCGGCGCCAGCAGGCTCGCCAGGATGCCGATGTAGCCGATCAGGCCGAGCAGCGCGACGGGGACGCCGGCAAGCTTGGACCACACCGAGGTCTGGACCTTGATGCACGCCTGGCCGGCGGTGCAGGCGGGGTTGATCCCGGCGTAGTGGATGAACGTCAGGTAGCCGGCAACGACCAGACCGATGACCGCCAGCACGATCATCACCCGGCGCAGGGTGACGGTCACGCCACCGCCTTGATCGCCGCTTCGATCGATCCGTAGTCGATGCCCGACGGCTGAGTGCTGCCCTTCGGGCCGGTGACGATGATCGTCGGAGTCGACGTCCAGCCGTTCGAGGCGGCGAACTGCTGGTCCTGGGTCACCTGCGAGGCCAGGCTCGAGGACCCGCGGTCCGACAGCCACTGGTTGTAGTTGAGGCCTGGGACCAACTTCGCGAGACCGTCCAGGTAGCTGTCGTTCACGTAGCTCGTGCCCTCCGCTCCCTGAAGGTGGTAGAAGAGCAGGATGTAGTCCCACTGGTGGTTCTGGTTGCCCGCGGCGTTGGCGGCAGCCTGCTGGGTCGTGAAGACGCTTTGTCCAGCCCCGTTACAGGTGGCTGTGCACAGCGACCGGAAGATCAGCTTGACCTTGCCGGCGCGAACGTCGTTGGCGATCAGCGTGTTCTCGCCGTTCAGTGCGAAGTCCTTACAGAAGGGGCACTCCAGATCGCCGAACTCGGTGACGCTCACGCCCGCGCTGGGGCTGCCGATCCGGTTGCCCGCCTGCGGGATGCCTGCAAGCAGCGAGCTGACGGTTCCAGCAACGCCCCTGGCCGCCGGACTGTTCACCTTCGGCGCCGCCTTGGTCGCACCGCTCGACGAAATCGCGATCAGGACCGCCACCACGGCGATCGCTCCGAGCAGCGTGCCCCCGACGATCCGCAGCCGCCGCTCGCGCCGCGAGCGCTCAAGCCGCTCCTGTTCGGCCGCGATCCGGCGCTGGCGTGCTTCTTCCTTTTGCCTGGTTCTAGAGGCCATCGATCTCCGGCAGACTAGGCGCGGGCGCCCCTGACGAGCAGGATAGCGACGAGCATCGCGTGCGCAGCCGTCGCTGGCGGCGCTCCGAGAGGGCCCAAGGCGCTCATCGGAGCACCGCCGCGAGCGCCTGCTGGACCTCGTTCAGGCCGAACGCACCCTCGAGCCGAGTCGTGATGATGCCCTGGCGGTTGATGACGAACAGCCATGGCTCCGTCTGAAGGTGAAAGGCCTTGAGCTGCGGACGTAGGCCCTGCGCGGGCTGGTTGCCCACGTAGACCTCCTCGTGGATGAACACGACCTGGGCGCCGAACTGACGCTGCAGCTGGACTGCGACGTCGGTTACGGGCCCGCAGATGCGGGAGGTGCAAAGCTCCGGGGTCGAGAACAGCAGCGCCACCGGCCGCTTGCCGACGACCGCGCTCAACGACGTCGAATGCATCTGCTCTGGAGGGATCCGCGTGGTCAGGAGCGCAACGTTCCCGTGGACCGTGGCGAGAGTGTCTGTCTGGATCGCGGGTGCCCGCTGGCCAACATCCGGGATCGGAGAAGACGCGGCGACGGCGATCTCTCCCGGCGCGCCGACTAAACCGCCTCGCGTGCGCGTCAGGGACAGGACCGCGTATCTGCCGGGGTGCGGGATCGGGATGCGTGCGGCGTAGATCGCTTCGATGTCGCCGGGTCCCGCATTCTGCTTGCTGCGGTACTGCGGCGCGACGATCAACGGGTCCGCGGGCGCTAGGAACGGGCCGCGCGCGGGGGCGCCGGGTGAGGTCGCTATGTACACCGCCGTCGGCGCGTAGAGGAACGCGCCCGAGCTCGTGTTGAGCCCAAACGCGAGGCGGCGGACGCCTGGGGTGAACGTGCCCGTGGCCGCTCCCAGCTGGACCGTTCCGCTGACGAGCGCTCCGAGCTGCTGGAGGGTCCGTCCGGCTGCCGGGGGGAACTGGCGCAGGCTTGGGTGCTCGGCCGCCGGTAGCTCGGCGATCGCCGGCGGGGGCCCAGCGGTCGAGCTCGGCCCCGAGCTGCTGGCTGCCGTCCCCTGCTGCTTGGACGAGGTGGAGGTTGATGAGGAGCCGCAGCCGGCCAGTGCCATCGCCAGCGCCACGGCCAGCACAGCGGCGGTGGTTCGCACGAACGAGAGCCTACAACTGTGGCACTGCGCGCCCGGACAGCTCCAAACGCCCGCACTTTGCGTGTAAACAAGATGTAATCGGCTCGTGTCGGCACCGATGGCACCCGGCCCACTGCATTACAGTGCCTCGCATGTCGGCCGAGCCAAGCGTCGCTCCGCCCGAGCCCAAGGCTGGGCGCTCGGCGCAGCGACTGCGGGTGGCGGTCATCGACCGCGACAGCGGCTTCATGCAGGTGCTCGCGCACAGGCTCGAGGCGCTCGGATGCGAGCACCGCATGCTTCCCAGCGCGATCCCGGTCGAATCGTTTGTGGCGACGAGAGCGAACGCGCTGGTCGTGGACCTGAGCGTCGTCCCCGATGGCTGGCACTACCTGGAGCGAGTATGCGGCCGGCTGCCCGGACTCGCGGTCGTCGTATGCACCGGCCCCTCGTCGGTAGCGCAGCGAGTCCGCGGGCTGCGCCTCGGAGCGGATGCGTGGCTGACCAAGCCGTGCCACCCCGAGGAGCTCATCTGCGTGATCGAGGCCACCGTCCGGCGACACCGCCGCACCGAGATGCCCAGCATCGAGCAGGCCACGCAGGTCGGCGAGGTCACGGTCCGGCCCGATCTCTACCAGGCGTACGTCGGGGATCTGAGCCTCGATCTGACCGCCCGCGAGTTCGAGATCCTGCGGTTGCTCTCCCAATCCGATCGAGTCCTGCGCCGGGAGGAGATCTACGAGCGGGTGTGGGGCTACGCGATGGCCCACGGCGACCGGTCCGTCGACGTGTTCGTCCGCAAGCTTCGCCAGAAGCTTCGGACCGCCTCGCCGGAGTGGAACTACATCCATACCCACTTCGGGGTTGGGTACCGGATGTTCGCGCAGTCCGAGACAGCGGCTTCAGGTCTCGGCAATAGCAACGGGGCGGCGACGGTTGCCGGGAGCCCCACACCTGATGAGCGGCGCGAGCCGGCGCTCACAGCTTCTTCACATCTTTCTCACGAATAGGTGACGCGCGCGACGGGTCCGTCGCCGAGCATCGCCGCTTATGTCGGGCATCCAGATCGAGCCCGAGGTGATAGCCGTCGGCCCGCTCGAGATCCTCCCAGATGAGCACCTCGTGCGGGTCAGAGGACGTGCCCTGAACGTGTCGGTGCGAGAGCTTCGGCTGCTCACAGAGCTGGCGCGGCGCGCCGATCGAATAGTGACGCGAGATGAACTCTTCAGGCTCGTGTGGGGCCGGGAGATGCGGCGGGGGGACCGATCGGTCGACGTGTACGTGCGCAAGCTGCGCTGCAAGCTGGAGGCGGTGCTCCCAGGGTGGGGCTTCATCCACACGCACTTCGGCTTCGGTTACCGTCTCGCCGCGGAGCGCTCCCAGCATCGAAACAGCGCGTTCACAAGTTGATAACAGCTCCAGACCGCATTCCGCACAGACTGGCGACGAACGAATGAAAGAGAAGATCTTGAGTTCACGTCGGATCGGTGTCCTCGCG
>CATPBV010000235.1 GCA_955652345.1 uncultured Solirubrobacteraceae bacterium
CTCTCCAAGTACTCGCACGTGGGGATCGTCATCGTGCGCGGCCAACAAACCGTGCTTGCGACGAGCGCCTACTTCGGTTACGGCATCGGATCGTTCGCGGTCCTGCCGCTTGCCCCCGGGAGCTACATGGTCAGGCTGGCCGCGACGGATCTCGCGGGCAACTTCAGCCGGATCACAGGGTCGTTGTCGGTGCCGGCACCTCCACGTCGCCATAAGCACTGATCCGCTGTCGCTCACTGAACCCGCGGGCGGACCTCTCAGCAGGCTCCGGGCGATGCTCAACGAGCGTCTCGAGGGCTGCGACAGCGTCACGGTCCAGTCGCCGCGGGACGTCATGACCAATGATCGAAAGTGCATCGGTGGTGCTCCACGCCCGACGGTACGGGCGATTCGCGGTGAGCGCCTCGTAGACGTCGGCGACCGCAAGCACCCGCATCGGCATTGACAGCTCCCTCGCCGTCAGGGCCAATGGATAGCCGCTGCCGTCGAGCCGTTCGTGATGCGAGCTTGCCAGCGGTGCCAGCTCCTCGAAGCACGGGGTTCGCTCGAGGATGCGCCGAGTCAGGACCGGATGTCCCTTGACCTGGGCGAACTCTCCCTCGGTGAGCGGGCCGGGCTTGTCCAGGATCCGGTTGGAGACGCCAAGCTTCCCGATGTCGTGTAGCTGCGCAGCCCTGCCGAGATCGCGAACCGTCCCTGCGTCGAGCCCGAGACGCCGGCCGATGCCCGTCGCGACCGCCCCCACGCCATCGGCATGGCGATGAGTCCACGGCGACTTCGCATCGACGATCCCAGCGAACCCGTCGGCAATCCGATCCAAGTGCTCGTCGTCGACGACCAGCGTCCGGTCGGGCGGCTCGACGGTCCGGAGGTCCGGAGTCGCCAGCGAAGCCCAGAACCCGTTGTCAGCGCGGAACGTCTCGAGCGCGCGGACGAGCTCAGGGTCGAACCATTCACCGCTCCGCCGCTCCGCCACCCGGTAGACACCGCGTGTGCCGCGCACGCGGTGAAACACATCGACGGTCTGCGCCAGGCACAGGATCCGTCCGAACAGGGGAATCTGCTCGCCCCGCAGGCGGCGCGGCTGGCCATGGCCGTCCCAGTGCTCATCGAGCGCGCGAATCGCCTCGGCCGTCGCCTCGGAGAAGCCAAGCTTCAGGGCAATCTCGGCCCCCCGATCGCAACGCGCCTGCATCAGCGCACGCGTCACCTCGCCCTCGTTCTTGATCGCCAGCAGCCGATCCGTCCGAGCCCGCAGCGACCCACCCGGCGCGACCGTCCGCACCGACCAGACGAACGCAGGAAATGGCCGTGCCCAGTTCACCAGCTTCGATGTCCGCTTGGCCTGCCGGTCATCGGCGCCGAACAGCGCCGTCATGTGCGCCGAGTTGGCAGAGCAGCCGGCGTCCTTGAGCAGCAGCGCGTAGTACAGATCCGACTTTGCCTGCGGATCCAGCCCGAGCACCTCCGCGATCCGCATCCCGACCAGGCAAGACCGCGCAGCGTGTCCGGGCGGCTCTCCTTCGCCGATATCCAGCGCGTAGGACAGCGCCCCGACCAGCCCGGACAGCGGGATCTCGCCCTGACCCGCAAGCACGGCGGCCAGTATCCCACACGGTCCCGCGCCAACCGAGGCGGGTGCGGAGGTCTTAGTAGCTTAGGTGAACAATTGGCCCGGATCGCGCGATGCGCCCCCCTGCCATACCCAGGAGACACTGCCGCCCGCCGGTTCGAAGACCGTGGCGCCCAGCCTCGACAGCTGCTAGCCAGCGCTGTCGACTGCTGACTTCAGGCGGGCGAGTAGCCCATCGGGGTCGTGCAGGATCCGACATCCGTCCTGCACCACTCGCTTCGTGCCGGCGTCGACTGAGTTTGTCGCAGCCCACCCCGGGCGGCCGATTCCGAACTCCACTTGTAGCCCTGATGGCAGCTCCACTCGTCGCTCCGTGATGTCGCCGAACTGCCCGCGGCGGACGACTGGCGGATTGCCGGGCACCTCGAGCCAGTCGTCGGACGTGGTGAACCGTTCATGCTCGCCCGTGAGCAGCACGATGTCGAAGTCTGAGTCCTCGGTCGGCTTCTGGCGGGCCCACGAGCCGACCATGGCCAACGCCCGGATCTCAGGTCGCGTGCTCACCCAAGAGATCAGCCGCTCGGTCAACCGCCGCACCTCGCGCTCGTGCTTGTGGTGCTCAGACGAGCGGGGCGCATGCACGAGAAGCGATCCAACTGGCTGGCGCGGGATCCACTTGACGCTTCGACTGGGGTTTGGTCGAATGTAGTCGCGATGCGATCGCCACGACTGATTCTCCTGTCGGCGTTGTTGCTCTCGGCGATTCTTCCCGCGTCCGCTCAGGCGGCCTTCGCCGGCGCCAACGGCCGGATCGCCTTCGACCGCACGCTGACGACCGGCGTCGACCAGATCTTTGCGGTCGCGCCGGACGGCAGCACGCCGGTCAATCTCAGCAATTCGAGTGCGAGCGATACGACCCCGTCGTACTCGCGCGATGGCAAGCTGATTGTGTTCGAGCGGGACAACGGCTGCTGCGGCGGTGCTGGCGGCGTGATCATGGTGATGAACGCCGATGGCTCGAACCAACATCAGCTCACCACACCCCCATCGGGAGAATATGACGCGCAGCCCGCGTTCTCGCCGGACGGCCAGCAGATCGTCTTCGAGCGGGGCACGATCCCGGATACGGGCCGGACGGAACTGCTGTTCGTCGTCAAGGTCGACGGCACTGGCCTGCATCAGCTCCAGACGCCGCCGGCCGGGTTCGCCGACGAGACGCCGAGGTGGTCCCCCGATGGCACGAAGATCGCCTTCATGCGCGAACCCACCGATGACAGCGGCGGGCAGATCATGGTTGTCAACGCGAACGGGACCGGCACGGCGACACCCGTGAGCCACCCTCCCAGTGGCTACAAGGACGGGGATCCGAATTTCTCGCCCGACGGGTTGAAGATCGTCTTCTCTCGCAGCCAGGCAGCCGAGCTCAACGTGGCGAGCAACATCATCGTGGCCGATGTTCACACCACCGCTGAGACCCCCCTGACGAACGACACGGCTTCGACGATCGAGAACGAGGATCCTGCGTTCTCGCCGGACGGCAGGCTGATCGTGTACGGACGTGCCGATAACACCGATCCCAGCAATCCCATCAAACAGCTGTACGTGATGGGCGCCGACGGCTCGGGCAAACACGCGATCACGCCCGCGGTGGCGAACCAGTTCGATGGCGTGCCCGACTGGCAGGCGCTGGCGCCGACCCTTTCAGGCCTCGCCATTACCCCGGGTAAGGCTTCGATAGCGGGTCGACGTGTCGCGGGCAGGTGCGTCAAGCCGACGAAGAACAACAAGAAGCACAACCCCTGCCGCCGTTCAGCCAAGCTGACGGTCAGGTACACGCTCAACACGGCCTCCAGCGTCGCGTTCAAATTGACGCGATCGCTCCCGGGGCGCAAGGTCAAGGGTAAGTGTGTCAACCAGACAACGAAGAACAAGAAGCGCAAGCGCTGCAGGCTCACGGTGCCGGTCCGCATCTCGATCACCGGCCCGGGAGCAGCCGGCGGCAACAGCTCCATGTTGGACGCGAAGGCGCTCGGCCCAGGCTCCTATGTGCTGACAGCGACGCCGAGTGCCGTGGGACTGGCAGGCACGGCGCAATCAGCCAGCTTCACGATTGTGAGCTGAGGCTGCCGACCGGGTGGCTCCGGGTCAGCACCTGGAGCGGCTTATGCGTACTCGCAAGCCGCCCGCCACCTCGAGCATGTAGTCCCAAAACCGGCGTGTACTCCGGCGATCCGTTCGCGCAGCTCGGCGTCGCGGAGTCGACGGCCGTGGAATCGTAAGTCGCGAGGATCACCGGCGGCAGCGGCGCCGAGGAGATCAGTTCGTGCGCGTGCCCATAGGGCGGGGCGGAGCGCTCGACAGAACTCAACGGGCCGAGCGAGCCGAGATCCACCGCTTTCCAGTCGGCGACGATCCGCGCGTAGAACGGGTCACCGCTGTGGACGAAGGCGACGATCCGGTCGATCGCGGTGCGGCCGTGCGGGACACCGGTCACCCACCTCGCGGCGACATCGCTCAGATTCGTGTCCGGCGGCGAGGACAGTGTGACTACGCCGCGGAGCCGCCTGATCGTGCCGATGAACGCGGCCTCCCCGCCACCCTGCGAGTGTCCACTCATCACGATCAGGCGCCACTTTGGCGATCCGTGGGCGAGGAACCGGCGCCAGCCCTCGCGTGGATAGCGGGCGGCGAGGCAGCGAAGCAGAGAGGCGAGGCGGTGCTCGATGCCGTTCCGCGGCGGCAGACTGATGAACGCGCTCGGATGCGTGCCGTCGAACTCGTTTCGGCGGACGGTGCCGTAGCAGCGCAGGTCGTTCAGGCACCGGATGCCGACAGCGGTCTGGTTGTCATAGGTGAGCCCGATCGCGTCGTAGCCGAGCGACGCCGCGGCCCTCAGGAACAGCTTGCAGCACCCGGCTGTCCGCCGGTGCCGGGCAGGAACACCACCAGCATGCCGTTGGAGCGCGAGCGCGGCCCGGCCATCGCCAGGCTTGGACTGCCCGGGCCTGTCACGGCAGGATCGGCCTGGGTCGGGCGGACCGAGTGCACGGTTACGCCCGGGGCGATCCGCGCGGTGGCCGGAGCCGCCAAGCCCGGCCTGAGCGCGTGCGCAACGACCACAAGACAGAGCACCGCCACCGCCACGACCAACAGGCGACTGGCTATCGCGCGGGGGAGGATTGGCACGTTGATTCTCTCTGTCGCTTCAGTCAGACATGCTTGTTAACACGTGATCCACATCCATAGAGCGGAACGGGCCGACGGGCTGGTGGCGGCGCTCGCGTCGCTGCTGGCCCAGCCGATCGGCGATCCATTCGCCCCCGAGGTGGTAGCAGTCCCCACGCGGGGCATGGAGCGCTGGCTCTCCCAGAGGCTGTCGACGAGCCTCGGGGCATCGCCCGATCGCGGCGACGGCATCTGCGCAAATGTCCTGTTCCCCTCCCCACGCCGGCTGGCGCGCGAAGCGATCGCGGCGGCATCGGGCGTCGATCCGCAATCTGACCCGTGGGCGCCCGAGCGGGCGGTCTGGTCCCTGCTCGGGGTGGTCGACGACAACCTTCGCGAACCGTGGCTGCGGGCCCTGGCGGACCATCTGGGATACGGAGCTGAACCCGCCGACGACGTCCGCGCAGCGAGACGCCTGGCCACCGTCCGGCATGTTGCCGACCTCTTCGACCGCTACGCGCTGCATCGGCCGCAGATGCTCCTCTCCTGGGCGAGCGCGAGCCAGACCGACCGCAACGGTGGGCCGCTGCCAGGCGACACCGCGTGGCAGGCGGAGCTGTGGCGAGGCTTGCGACTGCGGATCGCGCTGCCAGGACCGGCCGAACGGCTCGAAACCGCATGTCGCCGGCTCCGCGATGACCCGGACGCCTCGGAGCTGCCGGCGCGCCTCTCGCTGTTCGGGCTGACGCGCCTGCCCGTCGGCGACCTCCAGGTCCTGCGCGCGCTCGCCGCCCACCGCGACGTCCACCTGTTCCTGCTGCATCCCTCGCCGGCGCTGTGGCAAGCGATCGCTCAGCGCGCCTCGAGCGAGCCGACCGTCGCAAGCCGCCGGGATGACTGGAGCGCGGATATTGCGCGGAACCGCCTACTTGCCTCGTGGGGGCGGGACTCCCGCGAGATGCAGCTCGTGCTCGCCGGATCGGCGGACCATCTCGACCACCACCATCAGGTCCGGTTCGGCGAAGCCACCCTCCTCGAGCGCATTCAGCAGGACATCCGTGGTGATCGCGAGCCCCCCGGTCGACCGCTGCCCGGACAAGCGGACCACCGCCCGTCGCTCGACTACCGCGACCGGAGCATCCAGGTACACGCATGCCACGGAAGGGCCCGCCAGGTCGAGGTGCTGCGCGACGCCGTCCTGCATCTGCTCGCGCAGGATGAGACGCTCGAGCCGCGCGACGCGATCGTCATGTGCCCCGATGTCGAGAGCTTCGCACCGCTGATAGAGGCTACGTTCGGCGCCGGGGAGGCATCGGCTGACGCAGACACTACGGGCGGGGAGGCCCTCACCAACCGGCCGCAGCCGGTCGATCTGCGCGTCCGACTGGCGGACCGCTCGCTGCGGCAGACCAATCCGATCCTCGGAGTGCTCGCCGAGCTCCTCGACCTGGTCTCGCAGCGGGTGACCGCCTCGCAGGTCCTGGGCCTCGCCGATCGCGATCCGGTCCGCAGGCGATTCGGCCTGCGCGACGACGACCTCGCCCGGCTCCAGGCGTGGGTCGCGGGCTCGGGGATCCGCTGGGGTCTCGACGAACAGCATCGAGCGTCGTTCGCACTCGGCCGAGTGCCCGCCGGAACCTGGCGTGCCGGACTCGATCGGGTGCTGCTCGGAGTGACGATGACCGAGCAGGATCAGCGACTGTTCGAGGGCGTACTCCCGCTCGACGACGTCGACGGCGGGGCGATCGACCTCGCGGGGCGGTTCGCTGAGCTTGTCGCGCGCCTGCGAGCGGCGATCGACTCGCTGACCGCACCCAAGTCGGTCGAAGAGTGGACGCAGGCGATCGCCGGCGCCTGCGACTCGCTGACCTCGGCCCCTCCTCACGAGGCGTGGCAACGCGCCGAGCTCGATCGGATCCTCGGCCAGCTCGCCGAAGAGGCGACGCCGGCCGCGGACGGCAGCGACCTGGCCCTGGGCGAGGTGAGATCGCTGCTCCACGAGCGTCTCGCGGGCCGGCCCACAAGAGCCAACTTCCGGACCGGACACCTCACGGTCTGCACGCTGTATCCAATGCGCTCGGTGCCGCATCGCATCGTCTGCCTGCTCGGACTCGACGACGGCGCCTTCCCCCGCAAGGCCCCGCGCGACGGAGACGACCTGATGCTCGAGCAGCCCCACATCGGTGAGCGCGACCCACGCAGCGAGGATCGCCAGCTGCTGCTCGACGCGCTGATGGCTGCAACCGACCATCTGATCCTCACCTACACCGGCAACGACGAGCGCACCAACATCCCGCGACCGCCGGCGGTGCCGGTCGGAGAGCTGCTCGACACGATCGACGCGACCGTCCGCTCCGATCGTGGTCCGGCGCGAGCGCAGATCATCACGCGCCACCCACTCCAGCCGTTCGACCCACGCAACTTCACACCCGGAGCGCTCGTGCCGGAAGAGATCTGGAGCTTCGACGAGGTGACGCTCGAGGGAGCTCGTGCGCTCCTTCGGCCGCGAAAGCATCCGGGGCCGTTCCTGGCGGAGCCGTTGCCGGCGCTCGACGCGCACCTGATCGAGCTCGACGAGCTCGTGCGCTTCGTCCAGCATCCAGTGCGGGCGTTCCTGCGCCAGCGGCTGCGGATCGTGATTCGCGAGATCTCCGACGAGGTTCAGGACGAGCTGTCGGTCGAGCTGGACGGCCTCGAGCGCTGGGCGGTCGGTCAACGACTGCTCGAGGCACGGCTTGGCGGGGTGCAGATGCGCACGGCGATCCGAGCCGAGGCGGCGCGCGGGACGCTACCCCCGTGGAAGCTCGGTGAGCCTGTGGTCAGGGAGCTCGGCACGATCGCCGAGAAGATCGTGACGGCGGCCCGGTCGCTGATCCCGGATGACGCGGAGCCGAGCCCGGTCGACGTACACGCAGCCCAACCCGGTGGCTCACTCCTGAGCGGCACGGTCTCGGCGGTGCGCGGGGAGCTACTGCTGAGCACGACGTTCGCCCGGGTATCCGCCAGGCACCGCCTCGCGACCTGGGCACGGCTGGTCGCGCTCACTGCATCTCATCCGGAGCGTCCGTTCTGCGCGGCGACCGTCGGGCGCGGGCCTGACAACGCCGTGACGGTTGCGCGGATCGGGTCGCTGGCGCCGGATGAGGACGGCAGGCGGCGGATCGCATACGAGCAGCTTGACGTCCTCGTCGATCTGCACGAGCGGGGGATGCGCGAGCCGCTTCCGATCTACTGCCTGAGCTCCGCGGAGTACGCAGCGGCGGCTGTTCGCGGGGACGACCCGGTCGCCGCGGCGGAGGGCGCGTGGAAATCGGGATGGAACTATCCGAGGGAGGACGCCGACCTCGAGCATCAGCTCGTGTTGTCCGGCGTGCGCAGGTTCGAGGAGCTGCTCGTCGAGCCGCCGGGTAGCGACGAGCGGGGGGCCGGATGGGAGATGTCGGACGTCTCACGGTTCGGACGCCTCGCTCGGCGCCTCTGGGATGGGCCACTGCGCCACGAGCAGGTGGAGATCTCTTGACGGCGCCGGGTCTCGATCAGCTGTCGGCACCGCCGTTCGATCTCGCCGGACAGCTTCCACGCGGAGTGACAGTGCTCGAGGCGAGCGCCGGGACGGGCAAGACGTACGCGATCGCCGCGCTCGCGGCGAGGTACGTCGCGGAGGGCACGCCGCTCGAGCGCGTCCTGCTCGTCACGTTCACGCGGATGGCGACCGGCGAGCTGCGCGAGCGCGTCAGGGATCGGCTCGTCTGGGCGGAGCAGGGCCTCGGACGATCACTGGGCGCAGCGCAGGAGTCTGGCGATCCGGTCGTCGAGCTTCTAGCCTGCGGCTCGCCGGAGCTCGTCTCGTTGCGGCGTGCCCGGCTGGCTCGCGCGCTCGCCGACTTCGACGCGGCCACAATCGCCACGATTCACGGGTTCTGCCAGGAGGTGATCGGCGGGCTCGGCATCGCCGCCGACCTCGATCGCGGCGCAAGCCTCGTCGAGGACGTGAGCGATCTCGTCGACGAGATCGTCGACGACCTGTACGTGCGCCGCTTCTACCGAGAGGCCGCGCCACCTTTCCGGCGAGCCGAGGCGCTGGCGATCGCCCGGTTTGCGATCGAGAACCCGAGCGCACCGATCATGCCCGCCGAGGGGGAGATCCCCGAGATGCGCCGCAGGCTGGCCCTCAGAGCCCGCGCGGAGCTCCAGGAGCGAAAACGCCGCGCGGGAGTGATGACCTACGACGACCTGCTCACGATCCTCGACGATGCGCTCAAGGGGCCGGACGGTGGTGACATCGGCGCGAAGCTGCGCGAGCGCTACGAGGTGGTCCTGGTCGACGAGTTCCAGGACACCGATCCAGTCCAGTGGTCGATCATGCATCGCGCCTTCGGCGGCCACGACCGGCCGCTGGTGCTGATCGCCGACCCCAAGCAGGCGATTTACGCGTTTCGCGGAGCCGATGTGCATGCCTACCTCGAGGCCGCGCAGGAGGCGCAGACGCGCTCGACGCTGTCGACCAACTGGCGCAGCGACCAGGGGCTGATCAATGCCTACGACGCGCTGTTCGCGAACGCGCAGCTGGGCGAGGAGGGGATCGTCTACCGGCGCGTGACTGCGGCGCCGGCGAACCGCGCGTCGCGGCTCCGCGGAGCGCCGCGCGCTGCGCCGCTGCGGATTCGCCTGATACCGCGCGAGTCGGTGGTGCTGACCAACAGGGGATATGCGCAGAAGAAGTCCGCCGAGGAGCGCATCGCCACGGATCTCGCCGCGGACCTCGTGACGCTTCTGTCCTCCGAAGCCCGGCTCGAGACACGCTCCGAGGGAGGCCGCACGGTCGACTCAGAGCGGATCTCACCGGGGGACGTCGCGGTCCTGGTGCGCACGAACCGCGAGGCGGCGCTCGTGCGCGAGGCGCTCGAGGCAGTTGCGATACCTGCCGTGATCAATGGCGCCGGAAGCGTGTTCGCGACGGACACCGCGCTCGAGTGGCTCCGTCTGCTCGAGGCGCTCGAGCGCCCGACCTCGATCACGCGCGCCCACTCGGCGGCGCTGACCGCATTCATCGGCTGGACGCCGGAGCGGATCGCGTCCGCGGACGAGACCGCCTGGGAGCTTGTCCATGGCCGCCTGCACGACTGGGCGAGGGTGCTCCGGGTGAGCGGCGTCGCGTCGCTGGTCGAGACGATCGCCCGGGGTGAGAGGCTGACCGAGCGGATGCTCGGCTTGATCGACGGCGAGCGCCGCTTGACGGACCTCAGCCACATCGGCCAGCTGCTTCACCGAGCCCGCAGCACAGAGGGGCTTGGCACCACCGCGCTCACCGCGTGGCTTCGCCGGCGGATCGTCGAGTCCGCGGCGGACACGACCGACGAGGAGCGCAGCCGCCGCCTCGAGTCCGACGCCCAGGCCGTACAGGTGCTGACCATCCATCGCAGCAAGGGTCTGGAGTTCCCGGTCGTCTATGTGCCGTTCCTGTGGGAGCCCGGCTACATCCCCGACCGCCAGCCCGTCTCCTTCCACGATCC
>CATPBV010000236.1 GCA_955652345.1 uncultured Solirubrobacteraceae bacterium
GAGCTCCCGCGGGCGCGACCGGTCGGCGCGACACCCACAACCCGGTACCCGGCCTGGCGATAGCACGCCGCAAGCGCGCCGAGCATGGTCGTCTTCCCCGTCCCGGCCAGCGCCTGCACCACGTCCACCCCGCTGCCACTCCTGGCCAAAGCCCGCGCGACCGCCGTCTGCTCTAGCCGCCGCCCGGCCTCCACTTGAGTCCGCTTTGCCCATGTCCCGACTCGCCCGGGAGGCGCAACTCCGCGTATGTGTACCTAGTCCCGGGACTTGGGACAAGCTGGTAGACTAAAGGGCGTGCTCAAAGGCGAAGACATCGTGCTGCTGCTCAAGCTGGTGGACGCACCGGCGGATTGGACGGTGCGGACACTCGCGGAGGAAACGACGATCCCCCGCAGCGTCGTGCACCGAGCGATCAAGCGACTGGGCACCGCTGGTCTATTCAACGAGCACCTGCGCCGGGTGAACATCAGCCAGTCGGAGGAGTTCCTGATCCACGCAGTGCGGTACGTCTTCCCGGCCCGGCTCGAGGGCCCGAGCCTCGGCGTGCCGACCGCCTGGGCCGCCGAGCCGCTCGCCAGTCACATCGTGTCCTCGCGCGATGAGCTTCCGCCGGTCTGGCCCGACTCCCTGGGCGAGCGCCGCGGGCTCACGTTGGAGCCGCTGCATGGCTCAGTGGTCGAGGCCTCGCGCCGCGATCCCGAGCTGGGTGAGCGGCTGGCGCTCGTCGACGCGCTGCGGATCGGCGGACAGCGCGTCAAGGGCGTCGCAGCAGAGCTGTTGATCCCGCGCCTCGCTCCTTCACAGCGTGAACATCGAGCTGCTTGAGATCGCTGCCGACGCGCTCGGCGACCTGCTCGCCGACGTCATGTTCGTCGGCGGCGCCACGATCGAGCTGTGGGTGACGACGCCCGGCGCTGTGGAGATCCGCCCGACGGAGGACGTCGACGTCGTCGTCGAGGTGACGACGAGAGCAGCGTTTCATGAGTTCGAGGCCAAGCTCCGGAAGCGCCGTTTCGCCGAGGACCAGGAGAGCAAGGTGATATGCCGGTGGCGCCACCGCGAGTCGCGCCTCGTTCTGGACGCGATGCCAGCGCGCGCTGAGATCCTCGGGTTCGAGAACCACTGGCAGGCAGAGGCGCTGCCCCACGCCGTAGAGCGCGTCCTCCCCTCAGGCGCACGGATCCGCGCCGCCCCGCCGTCGTACCTCGTAGCAATGAAGCTTGAGGCGTTCCGCGGCAGGGGGCGAGGCGACTTCATCGGTAGCCGCGACTTCGAGGACATCTCAGTCCTTCTTGATCGCCGCGGCGAGCTCGTCGCCGAGCTGGCCGCGGCCGCCGACGACGTACGCAGTTACGTGGCGGCAGAAGCCCGCCGGCTTCTCGACGAGCCGCGGCTGCTCGACGGACTCGCCGCGGCGCTGCCTCCCGACGACGCAAGCCAACGACGTGCCGGCGACGTGATCCTGCCAGCGCTGCGTTCGATCGCCGAGCTTTCATAATCCGGCGCATGACCGACGGCGAGCATCAGCGATCGAAGAGCCCGACCTTCCCGAGCCGGAACACCGGGCTCTGTTGGCCAGCCTCGCCGACCGGATGTTCGACCATTCGAGTCCCTCCTCCGGCATGACACTTACTACGTCGCACTGTCGCGCAGCGGAGATCTGGATTGCTTTGACGGCCTGTGGGGCGAGGCTGCTCAGTACTCGTCGTGCCGCCGCAACCAGTGCGGCTCCGAGGCGCTCTCGTTGCGACCTATCGGCGTGCGGTCCAGTAGGCCGTAGTAGCCCATCGCCGGCTCGAGACCCCGTGCGGTGGTCACGTATGTCCGGTAGACGACCCCATCCGAGTTGATGTAGGCGCTCAAGCCCGGCCCCTCCGTGACGTAGCCAGCCACGTCCGTGCCGCACATGCGCGCGTTCTGCACGACCGTCGGCGGAATCTCGCCCTCGAGGAACGGCCGCAGCTCCTCCTCTGTGTTCAGGAAGCCGAGGTCGCGGTTGAAGTCGCTGCCGACGGTGGAAACCCAGTCCATGTTCCAGCCCATCCGCTCCCTGTACCGCTGGAGCTTCTCGACCGGCGCCCGTGAGCAGAGCAGCAACGTCACGTCCCGCGCCGCGAGGTGGACGGCGTTCGCAGCGAGGTTGTCGGCGATCGACGAGCACACTGGGCAACCGGCCTCAAAGGTCGGCCCGAACATGAAGTGGTAGACGAGCAGCTGGGAGCGGCCGTCGAACAGCTCTGCCAGCGGCTTGGTGCCCTCGCTGGTCTCGAAGCGGTACTCCTTCTCGACTTGGACCCACGGCAGCTCGCGGCGCTGGCGGGCAAGCTCGTCACCGAGCCGTGTGTGCTCCTTCTCGCGTTCGAGCAGCTTCTCGCGGGCCGCAAGCCATTCCTCCCGGCTTGCCACGGTGTGATCAGTCATGTGCTCGTCTCCCTTCGTCCTGATGCCTTGTTTTAGATAGAGATCCGGGGAGGCCCCGGAATCCATCGAGGATCAGCGCCATTAGCCGCCACCCGCCGGCTCGAACGGCGCCGCCGCATACGGGTCGTGGAAGGCGTTGATCTCGTCGATCAGCGCGCCTCGAAGCGTGAGAACAGCGACGTGATGCAGCACGAAGCGGCCGCCCGCACCGTCCCAAAGGTACGCCATCGCGGCGAGCTGGCCGTTCGCGTGGGTGGGGGTCAGCCGCCATTGCAAGCCGCCGTGGAGTGGCCTGGCTTTCAGTAGAGCCGCGACCGCATCGCGGCCGCGGAACCAGGATGCGACAGGGGGCATTGCGAGGATCGCGCTTTCGGTCAGCATCGCTGCGATCGCGTCGACGTCATTGCGCTCCCAAGCCTCTACATAGCGGTCGACGATCTCTCGCAGCTGCTTGTCATCGAGCGAGCTGAGTGTCGCTTGCTGACTGAGCTCGGGGAGCCGGTGATCGACCGTTTCGTGAGCGCGCTGCAGGGCGCTGTACACCGACGCCGGGGTCGTCTGGAGCGCCTCGGCGACCTCGGCGCCTGAGAAGCCGAGCACGTCACGGAGGATCAGCACCGCCCGCTGGCGGGCCGGTAGATGCTGGAGCGCGGCGATGAACGCGATCTCGACACTTTCTCGTTGCTCATAACGCGCCTCTGGTCCGGCAAGGCCCTTGTCGAGCCCGAGCTTCTCGTCTGGGTACGGCTCGATCCAGGTCGATTCGACGAGCGGCTCGCCGAGCGGCTCGTGCGGGTCGGCGGGCGGACCGTAGTCGATCGGCAGCACGCGCGCAGGTCTGCGCTCGATCGCCCTCAGACAGACGTTGGTTGCAATCGTGTAGAGCCATGAGCGCAGCGAGCTTCGGCCCTGGAACGACGACAGACTTCGCCACGCGCGCAACAGCGTCTCCTGCACTGCGTCCTCGGCATCGTGAACCGAACCGAGCATCCTGTAGCAGTGGGCGTGCAGCGGGCGATGGTGCGGTTCGACCAGCTCAGCAAAGGCTGCCTCGTCCCCTGCGGCAGCGGCTTGCAGCAGCTGTGACTCGGTCATCCGGTCCCCCTTGCGAGACGCTGCTTGGGCTGCCACAGCGCTATCTCGCCACCCTCGCTCGTGGCCAAGACGCTGCGCCACCCTGCTGGTCCCTCACGCGGCTCGAGCAGCACCGATGCGCCGAGCCGGCGTCCGTGTTCAGTCACCGCCTCGATCTCCTCGACCTCCGCGTACGGGAGCCATCTCGCGTGCGTCGCGCCACACTCCACGATCCCGCCGTCGAGCGCGCCGCCGAGCGCCAGCGCCTGGTAGGAGCCACAGCGCACGTCGATCTGCTCCGTGCGCCAGCACAGCAGCCGGCCGTAGAACGTGCTGGCGCCGGCGAGATCGTGGGTATGCAGCTCGAGGTGCACGACCCGGCTTGGTTGGCACGGCCTCATGGCTCGAAGAACCGGAACGACCCGACCTCGTGCAGCTCGGTCGCGACCGGCGGCTCATCGCAGCGATCGCGCACATTCTCCAGAAACCGGGCAAACGCCTCGACGTCCCCCAACGGGTTGCGCTCGTCCTCGGTCTCGGCGAGGTGGACGAAGCTGACGCCATCCTCCAGCCGGAACGTCGCGTACCGAAGACCGGTCGGCTGCGTGCGTGTCAACTCTTCGTACACCGCCCGCACCAGCCGTTCGTTCTCCTGCACCCGGTCGGGCTTGACCATGTACCGAACCATTACTCGTTTCATGTTCGTGCTCCTCTGTGTAGCGGGGGTAGCGGCAACGCTCAGCTGCCGCCATCGACTTCAAACGCAGGGACCGCGCCGGTGATTCCACGCGCGCCGGCCGATTGCCGCCCGGGCAACCCCAGGCTGGCAACCGCGCCGACCGCCGCGAGCCCGGCCGTGACGCCGATCGCCGGGCCAAGCCCGTCAAAGAAGGCAGCCGGAGAGATGTAACTGCCGGCAGCCGCGAACGTGGCGACGACGACCGCTATCCCGAACACCCCGCCGAGCTCGCGCATCATGCTGTTCGCGCCGGCGGCCTTGCCGAGCGCGTCCATCGACATCGACGCGAGGACCGAGTTCTGTGCCGACGGGATCGCCATCGAGACCCCTACGCCGGCGAGGATGAACGGC
>CATPBV010000237.1 GCA_955652345.1 uncultured Solirubrobacteraceae bacterium
CCGATCAACGAGGCGTTCGCTCGCGGCGACATCGCCGAAGCGCTCCGCCGCACATCCGACGAGGTCGCCGACCGGTTCTGCATCGCCGGCACACCCGAGGAGGTCGCGGAGCGCATCCGGCGAGACGTGATCGGCGCCGGATTCGGGCACGTCGCGCTGGCGCTTGCCGACGCCGAGATCCCGCGCGCCTGGGCCGGCGTCGAGTTCCAGGGCGTGCCGAGCATGTCGGAACAGGTGCGGCTGGTCGCCGACCGGGTGCTGCCGCTCGTCTCCAGTTGATCGACGAAGACGCCCAATAAGGGAGCGAGGCGCCTTCCAGCGGCACGAACCTACGATCTTGCGTTGAACGGGGGGCGCAGGGTGGCCTCGGTCTCTCATGCAGCTGGCGCGTATCTCGACCGGATCGGCCTCGGTGGCGCCTCGCTCGAGCCGTCGCCGCTAGAGAGGAGGGCTACTCCGACAGCTCGAGAAAGCGCTCGACCGAGGCTTCCTGGTGGTCCAGGCGCTCGCCCAGCTCCCGGGCGCGATCGGCGGCGAGCGACAGGAAATCCTCGACACATCGCGCCGGGTCATCTGCGAGCGGATACACACGCGTCACGTCCTGCTGCGCGCAGGCGATCCCCATCGGCGGCTTGCCTTCCGCGAGCGTACGGGCGCCGCACACCGGCGCCACGACGAGCTGCCACTCGGGCGCGACGAGCGCCGTCGGCATCAGCCTCGGCGCGGGAAAGCGCACCGACAGCTCGACCGAGTGATCGACCTTGAGATCGCCTCCGAACAGCTCTCTGAGCGGCTCACGCCAGACGTCGAGGACGATGTCCGCGCAGACCAGGGCGTCGCGCAGCGCGCTCGCCTGCTCCAGGTACAGCCGCTCGGCTTCCCCGCGGTCGTCGGCATCGGCAAGGTCGAGGTCGCACGGGACCCGCAGAAGCTCGCTCGCGGAGACGGTCGCGCCCGCACCGAGGATTCCGGGCGTGACGTAGGTCTGGAGCGTCCCGAGGTCGCGGCGCCCGTGAAAGATCACGGTGACCGCCTCGCTCAATGGCAGGCCATGCACCTTCAACGACACGGCTACCGACGACGAGTCGTCGAGCAGCGCCCGCCGCAAGAGCTCCTCGGCCGCATCATCCTGAGGCGATGGCTTCCCTTCGGGCATCGAATCTCTAACAATCTTTCGGCGAAGACGTCCCAAAGGTTTACCCGAACGACCGGCGAAACTGCATTCTCTCCAGCTGTCAGCGTGCTTCGGCTTGTCCGCCCGCTCCACGGGTAGCCTCCAGAACGAGATGAAGATCCTCTACAAGCCGTTCGCCCTGATCGCCGGCTTGATCGCTGCAAGGATCGGCAAGAGCGTGTTCGAGACCCTGTGGTCGAAGATCGATCAGGCTGATCCACCCGCGCCAACGGCCCCCGAGGCGACCTTTCCGAAGGTCGTTGGAGCCGCCGCGCTCAAGGGTGCGACCATGGCAGGCGTCGCCGCAGCCGTGAGTCGCGGCACGGCGCGGGCCTTCCACTATCTGGTCGGTATCTGGCCGGGTGAGAAGGGCGACAAACTGAGCTAGCGGCTGGCGGTCGCGGCCTGGGCCGCTTGCGGCCTGATCGCGGTCGCCCTGACAGTTGTCGTCTTCGCCGCCGCAGGGGTCGCAATGCTCCTCGGCCACTACACAGGCGTGAGCACCCTGGCGACCGCCACCTGGCTCGGTCTTCTTGCGCTCGGCGGGACCCCGCTTGCGGCCAGCGCGCTCGCTCTGCGGGTTGCGTTGAGCGGACCCCGGGCGTCGCGATCAGCTGACGGTTCGCGTCAGGCGCCGCCGCGCAGCACGAACCCGCGTCTCGCCAGCTCCGCGAGCGCGTCCTCGAATGCCGCGTAGTCCCGCCGCGCGAGCAGGTCGATGGGCTTCCCTTTAGGCCCGCTCGACCGAACCCAGCGCCGCAGAACACCGGTCCCAGCCTGTGCGGACGCGTCCTCGATGAGCGCCAGCAGAATTGGCAGCTCGGTCCGGTGTTCGAGCTGGCCGGAGAGGAGCGTGAGCGGGTCGGCATCGAGCATCTGGCAGAGCTCGTCCTCGCTCAGGCCGAGCAGCTCCATCACCCGCGCCGCCCGCTCGCCAGCGTTCGCCGTACCGTTCAATCGATCTAGAAGAGCTGGTTCTCGCCGCCGAAGACCTCGCTGACCGAGCCGTCGGTGAAGATCTGGCGGATCGAGTTGGTCAGCAGGTCGGCGCAGGATAGGACCCGGACGTAGTCGGGCGCGCCCGACGGGAGCGGGATGGTGTCCGTGACGACGACCTGCTCGAGGTTCGCAGCGTCGAGGTTTTCCCAGGCGTTGCCCGAGAAGTTGCCGTGCGTCGCGGCGGCGTATACCCGGGCGGCCCCTCCGCTGTGGATCGCCTGGGCAGCCGCCTTGAGGGTTCCCGCGGTGCCGATGATGTCGTCGACGATCACGGCTGTCTTTCCGGCGACATCCCCAATCACGTAGCTGATCTCCGCAAGCTGTTGCGCGGGGCGCTCCTTGTTTAAAATCGCCAGGTCCGCGCCGATCTTCGTCGCGAACTGCTTGTTCAGCTTCACGCGGCCGACATCGGGCGCCACCACGACCAGGTCCTCGAGGCGTAGGTCCGCGAAGTATTGGGTCAGCATGAACAGCGCGGTCATGTGGTCGCAGGGCTTCTGGAAGAACCCTTGGATCTGGCCTGAATGGAGATCCATGGTGAGGATCCGATCGATCCCCGCGGCCTCGAGCATTCGCGCGACCAGCCGCGCGCTGATCGGCTCGCGCGGAGCGGACTTCTTGTCCTGCCGTGAGTACCCGTACCACGGGCTGACCGCGATCACCCGGTGCGCCGAGCCGCCGACGGCGGCGTCGACCAGCTCGAGCAGTTCCATTAGCGCGTCGTTGGCACTGAGCCCGGTGTCAGGATTCCCACAGGTCGGCTGCACGATGAACACGTCGGCACCGCGGACCGACTCCTCGAAGCGGCAGTAGACCTCGCTGTTGGCGAAAGTCTTCAGCGTGACGCCGCCGAGCTCGACTCCGAGCTTGTCCGCGATCTTCGCCGCAAGGCCGGGGTTCGCCCGGCCGGACACCAGCATCAGCCGCTTGTTGTACTCGTGCCGCAGGTCGCCGGGCGTGAGGCTCGTCTCGGCCACGCTCATAGCTCCCGCGAGTCTACGCCCGGGGGCCGACGGGAATCCAGAGCGATCCGCCGAAACCGAGCTGGTTGCGGTCATGGGCGCGGGCTATTCGCCGTCACGGCCGGGCGGTGTACCCGCGGCGTCCCGTCGCTCGCGCCGCTCGGCATACCCCTCGACATTGCGCTGCGCGGACCGCGCGACGCCGGGCGACCCGCCGAGCCCGCCGGGCGGTACATCCTTGCCAATGACCGACCCGGCGGCGGTGAAGGCGCCGTCTCCGAGCTCGACCGGCGCCACCAGGGTCGTGTCGACGCTCGTCTTGACTCCCGATCCGATCGTCGTACGGTGCTTGCGCGACCCGTCGTAGTTGGCGGTGATCGTGCTCGCGCCGAGGTTCGTCCGCTCGCCGATGTCAGCGTCACCGATGTAGGAGAGGTGAGGGATCTTCGTGCCGGCACCGACGTCGGAGTTCTTGATCTCCACGAACGCTCCCGCCTTCGAGCCCTCGCGGAGCACGGTTCCGGGCCGCAGGAACGAGAACGGACCGACGCTCACCCGCTCGCCCACCTCGGCGCCTACGGCATAGGAGTGAACGATCGTGACCCCGTCGCCGACCACGGTGTCGATCAGCGTGCTCAGCGGCCCGACGATCGCACGCTCTCCGACCGACGTCGACCCACGCAAGCTCGAATACGGCTCGATGATGCTGTCTGCGCCAATCCGGACGTCCGCGTCGATCACGGTGCAAGCGGGGTCGACGATCGTCACCCCGGTAAGCATGTGGCCCTCGTTAATGCGCCTCTGAGCCACAGCCCGCACCGCCGCCAGCCCGGCGCGATCGTTGATTCCGAGCTCCCCGGAGTCGGCGATCACATGCGCCGCGACTCCCCGCCCCTGCCCTCGGAGGATCCGCAGGACGTCGGGCAGATACAGCTCGCCCTGCGCGTTGTCGGCGCTGACCTCCTCGAGCGCCGTGAGCAGCTCTGGGCCCTCGAACGCGTACAGCCCCGTGTTGATCTCGCGAATCTCGAGATCGCGCTCGCTTGCGTCTCCCGGAGCCTTGGTCTCAACGATCCGCTCGACGGTGCCGTCGGGTGCCCTCACCACCCGGCCGTAGCCGCTCGGATCATCGAGCACCGCCGTGGCGACGGTCGCGGCAGCGCCCGAGCGCGTGTGAGCATCGACCAGCGCCTCGAGCGTCTTCGAGGTGATCAGCGGGTGATCCCCGTGCATCACGATCACGGTCCCGTGCCCGGAGATGTGCGGTCCCGCCGCCTTGACGGCATCGGCCGTCCCGTTCGCTCGCTCCTGGATCGCAAACTCCACGCCCGATACCGCCCCCTCGAGTGGACGCTCAGCCGAGTCGACGACCACCACCTTCGCGGCGCCGGCGCCGAGCGCGGCGGCCACCGGCCACGCGATCATCGGCCGCCCGCAGATGGGATGAAGCAGCTTCGGCGCGGCGGAGCGCATCCTGGTGCCTTCGCCAGCGGCGAGGATCACGACGACAGGCGCGGCCACGCGAAGATCGTACCCCTGGAATGCAGTCCCGCCGTGGGCGTCACGCCGCCTCGGCGCGTTCCTCTTCCTCGCGTTCCCGCTCGTACCACCGAATCCATTTGCGCACAGCGCTGTCGGAGACGCCGTACTTCCGACCAATGGCAAGCATGCTCATCGAGGCAACATCAGCCATAAGTTGCTCGTACGACGGGCGCGGGACCTTTCGCAACGATGGGTAAGCCCATCGGCGATTGTCATGGCGAACGCCGCAAGCCTGGGAGCAATAGCGCTGGGTGGCGTATCGCGGACTGAACTTGCTGCCGCAGCGGACGCACGCACGCGGTTCCACATCGATCCTGTTCTTGCGCCCGCAGTGCGTATCGAGGGTCGCGGCGCAATTGGGACAGATGATCCGGAGGTTCTCGAGCCGGTTGTCCGTCGCGACACCGTTGATGTGGTCGAGGATCAATGACATTTGGCGACGATGCCACTGTTCGCCTTGACCACAGAGTTCGCACAGCCGAATCTTCAGATCTTCGTCGTACAGTCGCTGCTTCAAGAGCCCGCGGTTGTAGTTTGAGCCTTCCACCAAGACTTCCGAGAGCGGTATGGCCCGGCGCCGCCCGTCCATTCGTCGCGCGGCGTATCGATCGAAGTGCGCGACAGGGATCCCGTATCGCTCGATGAGCTTCTTAAGGGTCTGGTGGTTCCCTCCCGCGGCCCGGAGTCCGAGCAGGCGCAGCGCTTCGGTCGCGTTCCGCGCGCGGGCGATCGCCTCCCGAACGTCCTTCTCGGTGTACCGAGGGGGCCGCAGCATGAGACGAACACTAGTTCGCCTGTCGGACGGAAAAGTTCCCCTAATCCAGGATGTTTGTGAGAGTTGGGGAGCCAGGACTTGAACCCGGCACTGCAGGACCAAAACCTGCCGTGTTGCCAGCTACACCACTCCCCAGTGCATTGCAGCGGGGCAGCAAACCACGTTATCTGATGCACCTAACAGACGGTCGTGCCCGGGTTGCACTCAGTCTCGCGCACGACGTGCCAGGCGGCCTGGATCGGCTCGAGGAAGTGCGGCGGCTCCTCCGCGCGAAGGTTGTCGTCGTAGCTGTAGTTCTTCACGTAG
>CATPBV010000238.1 GCA_955652345.1 uncultured Solirubrobacteraceae bacterium
ATGTGCATCACCATGCCTCTGTGCCGGTGGTGGCGAAGCCGAAGACCGTGACGCTTCAGCTCGTGCCGACGGGAGCCGTGTATGTCTGCCTTGTCAACGGGAACGGCAAGAGGCTGATCCCGGGACGGATCTTCAATGCCGGCCAGACGGTCCCGACCGAAACGGCCCGCAAGCTGCTTCTGACTCTCGGTAACAACTCGGTCCAGATGAAGGTCAACGGCAAGTCCGTCGCGATCTCGGCATCAGCGTCTTCGATCGGATACCTGCTGGAGCCCGGGCACATCGCGCCGCTGGCCACCGCGCAACAGCCGCGATGCCTGTGAGCGCCAAGGCCCGCGCCGGGATCCTGATCACCGGCACGGAGGTGCTGACGGGGATCATCGCCGACCGCAACGGCCCGTGGCTGTCCGAGCGGCTCCGGGCAATCGGAGTCGACGCCGCAATGATCGAGATCGTGGGGGATCGCCCCGACGACGTGTTGGGCGCGCTCGAGCACATGGCGAGCCAGGGGATGTCGCTGATCGTGACGAGCGGGGGACTGGGCCCGACCGCCGATGACCTCACCGCCGAGGTCGTCGGCCGGTTCAGTGGGCGGGAGATGGTGCTCGATCCAGCGCTCGAGGAGCGGATTGCCGAGATCCTTCGCCCGATGATGAGCCGCTGGCCGGGGCTCGACGCCGACGCGATCCGCGTGTCGAATCGCAAGCAGGCGGTGGTCCCCCAGGGGGCGACGGTGCTCGACCCGGTCGGGACCGCGCCGGGACTGGTGGTGCCGCCGCTCCAGACCGGAGGGCCTACGGTCGTCGTCCTACCCGGCCCTCCCCGCGAGCTTCAGCCGATGTGGGAGAAGGCCCGGGCAACGGACGCCTTCAAGGCCGCTATCTCCGCGGCGACCGATTACCGCACCGGGGTTCTGCGGCTGTTCGGGATCCCCGAGTCGGAGATCGCGGGCACGCTTCGCGCCGCTGAGTCAGCGGGCCTCGACCTCGAGGCGCTCGAGATCACGACCTGCCTCCGGCGCGGGGAGATCGAGGTGTCCACGCGCTACGAACCCGCCGCGGAAGCTGCGTATCGGGCGCTTGCCGAGTTCATCCGCGAGCGGCATCGGGACACTCTCTATTCCGACGACGGCGCGACCGTCGACGACCAGGTCGCCAACCTGCTCGCCGGCCGCACCGTCGCCGTTGCCGAGTCGTGCACGGGCGGACTGCTCGCTGCCCGTCTGACCGACCGGCCCGGCTCGTCCGAGTATTTCCAAGGCGGGTTGGTCGTGTACTCGAACGAGGCTAAGGCGGCGCTGGCCAGGGTTGATCGCGCGCTGATCGAGCGGGTCGGCGCCGTGTCGAGCGAGGTGGCCGAGGCGCTCGCGGACGGCGCGCGCGCTCGGCTCGAGGCCGAGATCGGGATCGGCATCACCGGGATTGCCGGACCCGGCGGTGGCAGCAAGGAAAAGCCCGTTGGCCTGGTCTTTATCTCGGTCACCTCGAGCGACGGTGAGCGGATCACGCGCATGGTGCAGCTACCGGGTGACCGGTCCGATATCCGTGACAGGGCGACGACGGTCGCGATGCACCTGCTGAGGCGGCTGCTGAGCGGCCAGGAATCCGCCCGAGGTTCGCGGACGGGCGCCGGCGTAGGGTGAGTGGTTCCGATGGCCCCGAGCAGCGGCGGCCGATCGAGCGCATCAGGTTGTTCGCGGCGCTCGAGCTGCCCGAACCGGCCCGCGAGGCCCTCGTGCGGTGGCGCAGCGCCGAGGTGGCCGCTCGCGGCTTGCGGCTGATTGCGCCCGAGTACCTGCATGCCACGCTCTGCTTCCTGGGTTGGCGTCCCATCGATGACGTCGGCGAGGTCCTCGCTGCCTGCCGAGTTCTCGCCGGCCGGGGCGTTGCGGAGCTGTCCCTGCGCGGGGCGGTCTGGCTCCCCCGCAGGCGACCCGGCGTGCTTGCGGTGGAGCTCGAGGATCTGGGCGGCGGTCTCACCGCAACGCAGGCCGCCCTCTCCGAACGGCTTGCGGCGGGCGGGTGGTACGTCCCCGAGAAGCGCCCGTTTCTCGCTCACGTGACGGTCGCGCGTGTGGCCGCGGGGGCGCGGCCGCGATCCTTGGAGCTTCCGGCGCCGGCGTCACTGGACTTCGAGGCATCGCGGGTGACGCTCTACCGCTCACGGCTTGGCGCGGACGGGGCGCGCTACGAGCCACTGGGTTCGGTCGATCTAGCCTGACAGCGGCTGGCGCAGCATCGTTACAGAGTTGTGTGCGCTCTGTCACGAACACGTCTTGTTTGGTTGCAGGCCGCCGGTCTAGCGTGCTGGTTCCGTCCGCCACTGCGCCTACCGTGGGGACCAAAGCGAGACAAGGAGCCAAGCCGAGATGAGCGAGCAGGAGAACGCCGGTGCCAAGCCAGGCGCAAACGGCGCACCGAGCGCCAACGCCGGATCGGCCGCCAACGGCGGCTCGAGCACCGCGCCGAGCGCCAAGCCCGACGCCGGCGGGGCGCCGAGCGCCAAGATCGACGCCAAGCGACAAGCTGCGCTACAGGGCGCCCTCTCTCAAATCGAGCGCCAGTTCGGCAAGGGCACAGTCATGCGGATGGGCGATCCGGGCGCTCGCGTCGCCGTCGACGCGATCCCCACCGGAGCGCTGTCGCTGGACATCGCCCTGGGGATCGGAGGCGTCCCGAGGGGTCGCATGATCGAGATCTTCGGTCCGGAGTCCTCCGGTAAGACGACGCTCGTCTACCACGTGATCGCCGAGGCCCAGAAGCTCGGCGGCGTGTGCGCGTTCGTCGATGCCGAGCACGCGATGGATCCGCTGTATGCCCGCCGGATCGGTGTCGACATCGACGAGCTGCTCGTCTCCCAGCCCGACTACGGCGAGCAGGCGCTCGAGATCGTCGACATGCTGATCCGCTCAGGGGCCGTCGACCTGGTCGCGATTGACTCGGTCGCGGCGCTCACGCCACGCGCGGAGCTCGAGGGCCAGATGGGCGACCAGTCGGTGGGAGTCCAAGCGCGGATGATGTCCCAGGCGATGCGCAAGCTTGCGGGCAACCTCAACCGGACCCAGACGCTGTGTGTGTTCACAAATCAGATCCGCGAGAAGATCGGCGTGATGTTTGGATCTCCAGAGACGCAGCCCGGCGGCCGGGCGCTGAAGTTCTACGCGTCCCAGCGTCTCGACATCCGGCGGATCGAGACCCTCAAGGACGGCACCGAGGCGGTCGGCAACCGCGTGCGCGTCAAGGTCGTCAAGAACAAGGTCGCGGCTCCGTTCAAGCAGGCCGAGTTCGACATCGAGTTCGGAAGAGGGATCTCGACCTCGGGCTGCCTGATCGACTACGGGATCGAGCACAACATCATCACCAAGTCCGGATCGTTCTTCTCGTATGGAGAGGAGCGGCTTGGCCAGGGGCGCGGCAACGCCAAGGCGTTCCTGGATGAGCATCCCGACGTCGCAAAGGAGGTCGAGGGCAAGATCTACGCCGCTCTCGGGCTGGGTCGCGATCTGGTCAAGCCGATCGAATCGCGGGACGAGCCGGCGCTACAGGCCGTCCAGCCGGTCGCGGCTGCCGGTGACCGAGCCGCGTGAGCGCTGTCGGAGACCAGCCACGCGGGGCGCAAGAAGCCGGCGATCCGCTCATCCGGGCGCTCGAGGTCGCGTATCGCTACATGAGCCCGCGCGAGCGGACCGAAGCCGAGCTGCGCTGCCACGTGAGCCGCCGTGGATTCGACGCGGCGGCGGTCGATGCGGCGCTCGCTGTCCTCCGCGACCAGGGCTACGTCGACGACGCTCGGTTCGCCCGGATGTTCGCGGAGGACAAGCGGACGCTCGAGCAGTGGGGAGGCGAGCGGATCGAACGAGCACTGATCGCTCGCGGGATCGATCGCGAGCTTGCGGCAGCCGCCGCGCACGACCAGCCGCCCGAGGCGGAGGCAGACCGGGCCCGCGAGCTGCTCGAGCGGCGCTTTCGCGCGCCACCGACCGACGCTCGCGACCGCGAGCGTGCGCTCGGAGTCCTCTTGCGTAAGGGGTTTGACAGCGAGCTGGCGCTCGAGGCGATCGCATCGTACGCACGCGACGTGCGGTACAGCGCCGCGCCGTCCAAACGATGAGCTTTTCGTCCAGCGTGCGATACGTTGGGTCCCGCGAGGTGTCCAACAGGTAGTGATCTCCCGTTCGTGCCGTCCCCGAGCCGCTCTGATCGGCCTGTCAGCGGTCGCCGGCTCACTTGTGGTCGCCGCGGCGGCCTACGGGACCGGCAAGGTTGCGTACTCGGGCAGGACCTCGCAACACCAGCCGATCTCGTTTGCGATCTCGGCGAGCAAGCTCAAACATCTTGCGCTACGGATCGACATTCGCTGCCCGAGTCATCACGTCTATCGGCTGAACGCTCGCGGGTTCACCGCGATAACGATCAAGAACGGCACGTTCGATCAGAAGTTCACATCGCACAATCCGATGGCCACGTTCACGTTGAAGGGACGGGTCGGACGCAAGATGGTCACGGGGTCGGTCACGCTCAGAGAGTTCGTCGCCAAGGAGCATCGCTTCTGCTACGGCAGGGCGACGTTCGCCATTCACCCCCGCAAGTGACGGTGCCGGTTTGCGCTGCCAGCGCTCCGGTACTACGATGCAGGACAGCGAACGAATGGCCCGCGGGCCACGAAAAACCCAGCAAATCGTATAGATCTTTGGATTCCGGATTCAGCGTTGACGGCGAACACAAATGGGCCGCCTGGCCCAGTCTCATCACACCTAACAACCCCTTGACAGCCGCTCTCTGAACGGCGCAACAGCGCCTGCCGGCGTCCGTCCGTAGTCGCAGCCCCGCACGGGCCGCTCGGTCGCTCCCGACAACCAAAGCTAGGAAACAGGTCCGGCTCGTTTCCCGGATCACCCCAGGGAGGGAACGACCATGGCAATCATTGGAGCGGCAGCGTTGGTCGCGGTGGCAATCGTGCTCGCCGCGCTGATGTATGCCCGTACGCGCGCGGAGCGGCCGGCCACCGACCGGCCGCTTGCGGAGAGCCCCGCCGCAGTAGACGTGGAGCTCTCACAGCGCGCCGCGGGAATGGCCGAGCGCGAAGCCGAGCTTGCTCGTCGCGAGGCCGAGCTGACGCGCCGCGACGCAGAGCTCGAGCGTGAGCGCAGCAGGCTCGCGCAGTCGCGCAACGACCTCGAGCGAGAGCTTGAGCGAGTTTCCGGATTGTCCGTCGCGAGCGCGAAGCAGATGCTCGTCACGGAGGTCGAGGAGCAGGCCCGCCACGACGCTGGTCGCCGGCTGCGTCAGATCGAAGAGGAGACCAAGCGCGACGCGGACCGCCGGGTGCGCAACATCCTGTCGGTGTGCATGCAGCGGCTGGCGGCCGGGCACGCCACGGAAACCACGGTTTCGGTCGTTCACCTGTCCGCCGACGACATGAAAGGGCGGATCATCGGTCGCGAGGGTCGCAACATCCGCGCTCTCGAGAACCTGACCGGGGTGGACTTCATCATCGACGACACCCCCGGCGCGGTCGTGCTGTCCGGTTTCGACGGGGTCCGCCGCGAGATCGCCCGGATCACGCTCGAGAAGCTTCTTCAGGACGGCCGGATCCATCCCGCGCGAATCGAGGAAACCTACTACCAGGCGAAATCCGAGCTCGAGACTCACATCGTCGAGCTCGGCGAGGAAAGCGCGCTCGAGGCCGGTGTGCCAGGCCTGCACCCCGAGCTGGTGAAGGTCCTGGGGAAGCTCAGGTTCCGCACGAGCTACGGGCAGAATGTGCTCGCCCATTCGGTCGAGGTGGCCCGGCTCGCCGCGATGATGGCGGACGAGCTAGGAGCCAGTCCCAAGACCTCGCGGCGGGCGGCACTCCTGCACGACATCGGCAAGGCCGTGACCCACGAGATCGAGGGTCCCCACGCGCTCGTCGGTGGAGAGCTCGCGCGCAAGTACGGCGAGTCGGAGGCGGTCGCTCACGCGATGGAGTCCCACCACAACGAGGTCGAGCCGCAGACGGTCGAAGCGGTGATCGTGCAGGCTGCCGACGCGCTCTCAGGCGCACGGCCCGGGGCCCGCGGGGAGTCGCTCGAGCAGTACGTCAAGAGGCTGCGAGATCTCGAGCAGATTGCGGGCCGCCACAAGGGCGTCGACAAGGTCTACGCGATGCAAGCCGGCCGCGAGATCCGGGTGATGGTGTCGCCCGGAGCGATCGATGACGACGCCGCGAGCCTGCTCTCCCACGAGATCGCCCGCGAGGTCGAGAAGGAGCTCGAGTACCCGGGGCAGATCAAGGTGACCGTGATCCGGGAGTCCCGCTCGGTCGACTACGCCCGATAAGCGCGACTTTCATTTAGTGGTGGTGGTCCGGGAACGCTCCGGGCCCAGTCCACAAGCCGAATTGGGGGAGCAGCACCAGCGCCAGCACTAGGCCACCGACCAGCGCTCCCGCCAGCGCGATCGACCGTCCGGCGTTTCCAGGCGATGCTGTCGACAGCCCGCCGGCGTCTCGCAACTGCCCCGGCCACCTCGGTAGGTGCCACACGACGTGAACGGCGGTGAAGCCAAGCCAGACGATGAAGCCGACCTTGTGGATCGCGAGCCACGGCCCTCT
Source organism: uncultured Solirubrobacteraceae bacterium (assembly GCA_955652345.1). Classification (GTDB taxonomy): domain Bacteria; phylum Actinomycetota; class Thermoleophilia; order Solirubrobacterales; family Solirubrobacteraceae; genus Palsa-465. The sequence continues at coordinate 6,595 of CATPBV010000238.1, forward strand.
GTGCCTCGGGCCCACGAACAGCAGCACGAGGCCGCTCACGAAGACGAGCACGGTCGTGACGACGACGCCCGGGGCGATCGCACGCGGCAGCGGCCGCGGCGGCCCCTTCTCGCGGTAGATCGCGCTGCCGGTGTAGTAGCGGATGAACCGGTAGCCGGTGCTGGACATCTTCAGTGCTACAGGTCCGAGCAGCAGCAGCCCCACGAACAGGTGGACCGAGATCAGTTGCCGGATGCGCAGGATCGTCAACCCGATCACTGCGAGCGCCACCAGCAGAACCACGCTGACGCTCGCTGTGAGCTTCTCGTTGCCCTCGGGCCCGCCTCCGGTTAAGGACGACCGCCGGGCGCTCGCCTGATCGGCTCTGCGCGGCTCGGCACGCGGCGAGCCACTGAGATGCTCGGTGATGTTCACGCGCTGTCAGTTTGCCCACATGAATTGAACCTCCTTTCAGAGATCGGTGAGAAAAATCTTCGACCGATCCGGATCGAGTACCGACTGCCTATCATCGGCCCGCGTTGTCCAGTCGGATCCTGATCATCGAGGACGAGCCTGGGATCGTCGATTTCGTGGAACGAGGGCTACGCGGCCAGGGATTCGAGGTCACGACGGCGCTCGATGGCGACAGCGGCCTTGCCAAGGCGCGGAGCGAGAGCGTGGACCTCGTCGTCCTCGACATGATGCTTCCGGGCCGTAGCGGGTGGGAGGTGCTTGACCTGCTGCACGAACAGCAGCCCGCGCTCCCGGTGATCGCGCTGACCGCCCTTGGCGAGGTGGAGCATCGCGTCGCTGGGCTTGACTCGGGAGCCGTCGACTACGTGACCAAGCCCTTCTCGGTTGCCGAGCTTGCGGCCCGGATCAGGGCGCAGTTGCGCGTCGCCGCACATTTGCCGACGACCACGCTCAGCGCGGGCGACATCGAGATCGACCTACTGACGCGAGAGGTCCGCCGGGGTGGAGAGCTGGTCCGTCTGTCTGCGACGGAGTTTGCGCTGCTCTCGTACATGGTGCGCAATCGCGGCCAGGTGCTCTCCCGCGAACAGATCCTCCGTGCGGTATGGGGATATGAGCATGATCCCGGAACCAACGTCGTCGACGTCTACATCGGCTATCTGCGACGCAAGCTACGCCGCCGCCCGCAGCGGACCGATGCGCCAGAGCGAGACGGGCGGGCGACTCCAGGAGACGAGCGCGCTGACACGCGCGCTGCGGATCGCCCGCTCGAGTCACCGATCGTGACCATCCGCTCGGTCGGGTATCGCCTGGATGCGGTCGGTTAGGTCGGGCCTTCGCTGGCGGCTGACCGCCTGGGTTGCGGGGGTCATGATCGTCTCGGCGGCGGCGGTGTTCGTCGTCGTCTACAACAACACCGGGTCACAGCTGCGCGGGCAGATCGATCGCGACCTTGGAGGCGATACCGCGCAGCTCGCCCAAGCGGTCCGGGCTGCCCGTGACCGCTCGGCCAACAGGATCTTGGCTGCCGCCGACCGGTACATCCGCTCGCAGCCGTACTCCGCGAGCTCGACGATCCTGTTCGCGGCGCTCCCAGGTGCGCCGATCGCCAGCAACCATCCGGAAGTGTTCGGAAGCCCCCTCGATCCCGCCGACACCGCGGCCGATCAGGGGCGGGAAGTAGCCGCCGCGCGAAAGTTGCTCGTTCCGCACCGCGGCTTCTTCACGCAACGCGTCCCAGACATCGGCAGCGTGCGGATCCTGGAGCGGACGGTCAACGTCGGGACCGCGACGATCTTCATCGGAGCCGGTGAGCCGCTCGCGCTGGTGGAGCGCGCGGAACATTCGATCGCGCGAGCGTTCCTGCTCGCGGGTGTGATCGCGCTGGCGATCGTGCTGGTCGCTTCATACCTTGCGGGCGCGCACGTGTCCGCACCGCTCCGCCGGATGGCGGCCGTCGCGACGCGGGTCGATGCGGGCGATCTGGCCCCGAGGATGGACGTCCCGACCTCTAGCGCTGACGAAGTCAGGGTGCTGGGAGATGCCTTCAACCACATGCTCGACCGCCTCTCCCAGGCATTTGCGACGCAGCGGGAGTTCATCGCCGACGCGTCGCACGAGCTCCGCACGCCTCTCACCGTGATCCGTGGTCAGCTCGAGGTGCTGGCCACGGAGGAGCACCCCACGACCCTCGAGATTCGACGCGTTGAGCACGTCGTGCAGGCGGAGATCGCCAGGTTGAGCCGGCTTGTGGACGACGTGCTGGTGCTGGCACGGGCCGAGAGCCAAGACTTCCTGCGGACCGAGCGAGTCGACATCCCCTCATTCGTCACGGAGCTCTGGGACGGGCTGCGCGGGACCGCCGAGCGTCGCTTCGAGCTAGGTCCGCTGCCCGACGGCACGCTCGAGGCTGACCCCGATCGCCTCGCCCAAGCGCTTCGTAACCTTGCGGGCAACGCGATCGAGCACACCCGCGAGGGTTCCGGGCTGGTGCGACTCGAGGTCGCTCGAATCGGGGCGGACATGGTCCGCTTCACCGTTGTCGACGACGGGCCCGGGATACCGGAGTCCGAGCGCGAGCGAGTGTTCGAGCGCTTTCACCGAGTCGATCACGCACACACGCGCGCGCGTGACGGTGTCGGGCTAGGACTCGCCATCGTCCGGGCCATCGCCGAGGCGCACGACGGCGAGGTTCGTGTGGCGGAACCGCTCCAAGGCGAGAGCGCGCGCATCGAGCTGACCCTTCCGGGATTCAGTCCGCGGTGAGCACGCGATTGTCAGCGTCCCGAAGCCTTGGCATCTGACGCCGGTACGCTGATCGGCGATGAAGCGCTACCACCTGACGACGTACTGATGCAAATGCAAATCAGGTGATGAGCGCGGGGAGCGCGAGACTGAGTTGATGACTGACGACGTCCTCGACAGGCAGATGCCTGGGTCCCGCCGCTGCGTGGAGCGCACGGTTCGCTGCGTTAGTCTCTCCAAGGTGACGCGCCGCCAACCGCCAAATTCATGACGCGCGGCCACGAGGCTTCGCGCCGTGCCGAGTTCACGAAGTACTTGGAGGCCAAGATGAGCAAGCAATCCGCAACGGTGTCCTTCTCCGGCGTGACCGCGCTCCTTGCCGCGCTCGCGCTGTTCGCGGCCATACCCGCGGCGGCAAAAAACACCGATCATGTCGTGATCCACGCGAGCGAGGTTTTCCCGCCGAACCCTGACCCGACCGTTGCTGACGGGACGCTCCGCTTCACCGCGACCGGCGGGATCTTCGGTGAAGGGATCAGCGGTACAGGCGTCACGACGGGGTCATGCCTGCCGACGGCCAACCCGAACCTCTTCGAATGCGCCGGCTCAGACGTCTACACGACACGCAAAGGCACGCTCTCGCTCAACTACACGGCGCTTTCCTCGGCTATAACCGGGAATACCGAGGGCACTTGGTGGATTACGGGCGGCACCCGCTCCTACACCGGCGCCGAGGGTCGCGGCACGTTCCGCGACGTCGGCACGGTCCTGCCAGACGGCACTTTCCTCGGGGACGACACACTGATTGGCCACATCAAACGCCACCACGGCCGCGACTGACGCAGAGCTGGGTGGCGGTCCTCCCTTCGTAGAAGGGTCAACCCGCGGGATGGCATGGGTGGCGAGATTCTGAAATCGGGACGCTCACATGCGTAAGCGCTATCACCTCACGACGTTCGGCTGCCAGATGAACGAGCACGATTCCGAGCGAATGAAGGGCATGCTCGAGTCGATCGGCTATGGCGAGGCCGCGACTCGCGATCAGGCCGATCTGATCCTGTTCAACACATGCTCGATCCGCGAGAACGCCGATAACCGCTTCGTCGCCCACCTCGGCGAGGCCAAGCGGCTGAAGGCTCAGGACCCAACTCGCGTGGTCGGCGTGGGGGGCTGCTGGGCGCAGTCGGTCAAGGAGGAGGTGTTCGCCCGCTTCCCGTTCGTGGACGTCGCCTTCGGCCCCGGTCAGGTCCATAAGCTGGCGGAGTTCCTCACGAGCGACTCGCTGAGCGCGCAGGGTTTCTTCGAGTTCGAGGGCTTCACCGGGCACCTGCCCGCCAAGCGCGCCCGCGAGTTCCAGGCCTGGGTGCAGATCAGCGTGGGCTGCAACTCGGTCTGCTCGTACTGCATTGTGCCCTCTACGCGCGGGCGCGAGGTCAGCCGGCCGACTGACGAGCTGGTTGCCGAGGCGAGGGCGCTTGCTGCCGACGGCGTCCGCGAGGTCACGCTGCTTGGACAGAACGTCAACTCCTATGGCCGCGACCTGCCCCGTGAGCGCCGGACCAGCTTCGCCGAGCTGCTGACGCGGATCGATGCGATCGAGGGACTGGAGCGGATCCGCTACACGAGCCCGCATCCGAAGGACATGCGGATCGATGTGATCAAGGCTCATGCGGAGCTGCGCTCTGTGTGCGAGCACATCCACCTGCCGCTGCAATCGGGCTCGGGCACGGTGCTGAAGCGGATGCGGCGCACCTACACCCGCGAGCGATACCTCGACCGAGTCGCATTGATCCGCGAGCACGTGCCCGACTGCGCGCTCACCACCGACATAATCGTCGGCTTCCCGCGGGAGACCGAGGAGGATTTCCGCCAGACGCTCGAGGTGGCCGAGGAGGTCGGCTACGACGGGGCGTTCACGTTCGTCTACTCACCCCGGCGGGGGACCGAGGCGGCAACGCTACCGGACCAGGTCCCACACGAGGTGCAGGTCGAGCGCATGGAGCGCCTGGTCGAAGTCATCCAGCGCCGCGCTCACGAGCGTGCGCAGCGTTTCGTCGGCCGCCGCGTCGCGGTACTGGTCGAGGGGACCTCACGAACCGACCCGAGCCGGCTGCGGGGCCGCTCGCGCCATAACAAGGTTGTCAACTTCGACGGCCTTGCAGCGCCGGGAGACCTTGTCGAGGTGCTGATCACCGGCGCGAGCAGCCAAACGCTGACCGGGGAAGCGTCGCTCGTCTCGCGGGCCTCGGGCTGAGCGACGCTTCCGGGTCCGGGCGGCCGGCCGCGATGGCGGCCTAAGCGTCGCGGGTCCTGGTTCGCCACGCGCCGACGGCGCTCGGAACCAGCGCCCAGCCACACAGCACCGCGACGGCGACGGCGGTGGTCATCGTCACCCCTCCAGCGACGTCACCCGAGAAGGGCGATAGGTGCGCGAGCGCCGCGGTCAGAAGACCGTCGCGTGCTGAGCCGAGCGAGCCGATGTTCAGAAGCAGGCTGGTGGCGACGACCTGCCACCCGATCACCGCGGTCAGGGTCATCGCACGCGAACCGGTGAGCGATCCGACTCCGACCGCGAAGCCGACCAGCAGAACGTTGGCGACCACGATCCAGCCGGCGGACTGGAGGATCAGGGTGAGGGTCGGGGTCGGCGCAGCGCCGGCGAACACGAACGACGCGATCAGCGCGAGCGCAAACCCGGCCGCCGAGAACGCGAGCGTCACCAGGATCGCCGCGGGCGCGCGAACCGCAAACAGCGCAAGCCGAGAGCGGCCGGTGGCGACGAGGTCACGGAATACGCCGCTCGATAGATCCGCGGTGCCCGCCTCGGAGCCAATCAGGATCGCCGCGAGCATCCCAAAGAACAACGCCAGCGACGTGACGGCATGCTTGAAACCGTCAACGCCACCCGCCGGTCCGTACCGGTGCGGGTTGGACGCGTGCTGAACCGCCGTTACGCAGAACAGCAGCACCAACACTCCGACCGAAAGCACGAGCGCGAACGCCATCACGCCTCGGTTGCGTCGCAGCTTCAGGATCTCGGCGGTGATCATCCGCCCGGCGATCGTCGGGCTCATTGTTCGTCTCCGATCTGGGAAGTGAGTTCAAGGAACCGTCGCTCGAGCGACGCACGGACCGGCTGCAGGCGGAACACCGCCACGCCGGCGCGCACGAGCTGAGAATTGATCGACGCCGCGCCGTCGTTCCCGGCGAGGCTGATCCGGATGCCGTCGTCGGTCAACTGCGCGGCCTGCACCGCCTGATGGCCGGCGAGCGCTTCGATCGCCCGCGCCCCATCGTCGCAGCCGATGTCGAGCTCGGCTCCGTCTGCCGCCATCAGGGTGCCGATCGGGCCCTGCGCGATCACGCGCCCACGGTCGATGACCGCCGCGGCATCGCACGTCTTCTCGACCTCGTCGAGCAGGTGCGAGGACA
>CATPBV010000239.1 GCA_955652345.1 uncultured Solirubrobacteraceae bacterium
ACCGCCGGGATGAATCCCGACGGGATCACGCCTCCCTTGATTGCGTTGACGAACTCGAATCCGCTGCCGGGCTCGAGCGGCTCGATCTCGATGTGGCAGTCGCCGAACTGGCCACGCCCGCCCGTCTGCTTCTTGTGGCGTCCGTGGGCCTTCGCGGGCTTGCGGATCGTCTCCTGGTAGGGCACGCGCGGCGGCTTCAGGTTGACCTCGGCGCCGAACCGGGAGCGAAGCCGCTCGACGATCACCTCGACGTGGACCTGCGAGAGCCCCGCCACGATCTGCTCGCCGGTCTGGGGATCGCGGTGCAGATCGATCGTCGGGTCCTCCTCCTGGAGGCGCCGCAGCGCGGTGAAGACCTTGTCCTCGTCGCCCTTGCTCTTGGGGGCGACGGCGAATGCCATCACCGGCGCGGGCAGCTTGACGCTGGGCATCTCGATCGTGGTGGCCTTGCTCGCCAGCCAGTCGCCGGCCTTGGTCTCCTTGAGCTTCGCGACGGCTCCGATGTCGCCGGGACCGAACTCGTTTGCGTGTCCGGTCTGGTGTCCCTCGAAGGTGAGCAGCTGGCCGACGCGCTCCTTGCCCTGTGTGCGGGTGTTGACCACCTGCGAGTCCTGCTTGAGGACGCCCTGGTAGACCCGGAAGAGGTTGATGCGGCCGGCGAATGGGTCGGCGCGAGTCTTGAACACGTAGGCGAACAGGTCTTTGTCCTCGGCGGGCTCGAGCGTCAGCTCGCCGAGCTCGAGGCCGCCGTGCTTGACCGGAGAGGGGAGGTCCTCGACGATCGCGTCGAGCAGGCGGTTGGTCCCCAGGTTGCGCGTCGCGACGCCGCAGGTCACGGGGAAGAGCGCGCCGTGGTTGGTGCCTTCCTTCAGCGCGGTGACGATCTCCTCGTGAGAGATCTCTTCGCCTTCGAGATAGCGCTCCATCAGCGCATCCGAGCTCTCGGAGACCTCGTCCATCAGCTTCTCCCGGTATTCCTGCGCCTGGTCTGAGATCTCGTCGGGAATCGGGATCTCGGCGCAGTTGTCGCGGCCGGAGCCCTCGTAGCGGTAGGCCTTCATGTCGATCAGGTCGATAACCCCGGAGACCTCGTGCTCTGAGCCGATCGGGATCTCGGTGGCGACGACGTGCTGGCCGAAGGCGGACTTCAGCGAATCGAGCGTGCGGAAGAAGTCGGCGCGCTCACGGTCGAGCATGTTCACGAACAGGAGCCTGGCCAGGTCGAGCTCGGCAGCGCGGTGCCACAGCCGATTCGTGTGGACCTCGACTCCCATCACCGCATTGACCACGAACACGGCGGCCTCGCACACGCGGAGCGCCCCAAGGGCGTCCGCAACGAAGCTCGAGTCGCCGGGGGTGTCGATCAGGTTGACCTTGCGGTCCTGCCATTCGAACGACGCCAGGGCAACAGAGATCGACATCTGCCGCGCCTTCTCGTCCGGATCGGAGTCAGACACCGTCGTGCCGTCGACGACCGATCCGAGCCGGTTCACGGCTCCAGCGCTGAACAGCAACGCCTCGTGCAGCGAGGTCTTACCAGTACCGCGGTGGCCGACGAGGGCCACGTTGCGGATGCGATCCGCGGCCTTGTGCATGCCTAGCTCTCCTCTCTCGGTCGGTGCCGGGTGCAAATCGACCTTATCGAGTCGGGGGTTTCTCAGAATCAGGGGTGGGCCGGTGGGCGTGGGAACGGCCTCAATGAACGAGCTCGGAGGGGTTCCGGTCACACCGATCGTCCACTTTTCAGGGTGCATAGTGCGTCAAGTTGCGTGTCCGAGCGCAAGCCTGCCGCGCCATGCACACATCACGTGCGTAACGCGTCACGCGTGCGCGGGCACACGCATCCTGACGCGTTTTGCACCCTACTTTTCGGCAAAACGAAGCTTGGGAGTGCGGAACCCCTGTTGCACTCTCGTTGAGTGCCTTTCCATGGCCCGCGACGCCGATGCTTATTCCAACTCCGCGGCGAGCTTGGACCGCAGCCGCAGAACCGCCTTCGTGTGCAGCTGCGAGACGCGCGACTCCGTGACCCCGAGAACCTCGCCGATCTCTCGCAGCGTCAGGTTCTCGTAGTAGTACAGGGCCACGACCAGCTTCTCTCGCTCGGGGAGCGCCGCGATCGCGTCGGCGATCCGGTCGCGCAGCTCGCTTTGATCGACGAGCTGCTCGGGATCGGGCGCGCCCCGATCGGGGAGCGTGTCGAGCAGCGACACCTGGTCGCCGGTCGAATCCGAGACGTTCCAGAGCTCGTCGAGCGCGACGATCGTGGAGTTCGAGATCTGCAGGAGCGCGTCCTGGAAGTCCCCGACGGTGATCGACAGCTCGCTCGCCATCTCCTCGTCGGTCGGAGCCCGCTTCAAGCGCGCCTCGAGCTTCATGTTCGCGCGCTCGATCTCGCGGGCCCGGGCGCGCACGGATCGAGGGACCCAGTCGAGCGTGCGCAGCTCGTCGATGATCGCCCCCCGGATGCGCGTGATCGCGTACGTCTCGAACTTGATCTCCCTCGAGAGATCGAATCGCGCGATCGCACTGATCAGCCCGCCGAGGCCGTAGGAGATCAGATCGGCCTCCTCCACATGCGCCGGCAGCCCCGACCCCATACGGCCCGCTACGTACTTGACCAGCGGCGAGTAGGCGACGACCAAGCGCTCGCGCGCGCGTTCGTCGCCCGAGTTCTTATAGCGCCTCCAAAGATCTTGGAGCTCGATCGCTTTGACGTTGGTTTCCAGTTCTCCCCCAGAGGGTCGGGAACCTCATGCGCGGGGGTGAGCGCGCGCGTAGGCTGACCTGAGGCGCGAGGACTCTATCCGAGTGTAAACCTGAGTCGTGGAAATGGTGGCGTGGCCGAGGAGCTCCTGGATCGTCCGCAGATCGGCGCCGCCTTCGAGCAGATGGGTGGCGAACGAGTGCCTCAGCGCGTGCGGATGCACTTCGGCAACGCCGGGTGCGTGCAGCGCCGCCAGCCGGGCCCACCGCCGCAGCCGCCGCCTCACGTCCGAGGAGCTCAGCCGCAGACCGGATCTCGAAAGGAACAGCGGCTCGCCGGATTCCCGCCCCGCGTCGGCGAGGACCGGCCTGGCCTTCGCGAGGTATCGCTCGAGCGCCCGCATCGCGTGCTCTCCGACCGGGACCAGCCGGGTCCTGCCTCCCTTTCCCTCCACACGCACCGTCTCGGAGTCGAAGTCGACCGACGCGACGTCGAGACTCACCAGCTCCTGCGCCCGCAGCCCGGAGGCATACGCGAGCTCGAACAGCGCCCGGTCTCGCAGCTCGAGCGGGGTCCCCGCCGGGATCCGGTCGAGCAATGCGGCGGCCTCCGCAGGCTTCAGCACGCGCGGAAGCCGCTGCGCCCGCTTTGGCGATCCGAGCAGCTCGGCCGGGTTCTCCGAGCGCACCCCGGTGTCCACCTGCACGTCAAGCAAGCCGCGCAGCGCCGCAAGCTTGCGCGCGATCGTCGATGGCGCCTGTCCGCGCTCGGCCAGACCTGCGGCGTAGCGCCGCAGCGAGCGCAGGTCTACCGTCCGCGGATCGAGCTCGGCCTCCGTGGCCCACGTCGCGAACTGGAGATTGTCGATCCCGTAACCGCGGCGCGTCCGCTCGGCCACAGCCCGGCGCCGCAGCTCCGCGTCGAAGGCGTCCAGCGCTGCGCGCCATGTCGGCGCGAGCCCGTCCCCGGCCTCTCGCTCAGCTTCAGAGGAAGACTCCGCATTCCAGCGCACTAGAGCTGGCTATTCGCCGCGGCGTCTGTCATGCCTGCCGCGGAGCGTCGGCCAGGGAGTCGGCGATGCAACCGCCCGTCAGCTCGCGGTGACGTGGACCAGCGTCCCGATCGGGGTGTAGGGCCACACCTTTCCGGCGGTGCTGAACGGCATCTCGACGCACCCGAGGCTCTGGGGAGAGCCATACGAGGCTCGTATGAAGCCGTGGAGCGCGTCGCCGCCGTTGAAATAGCTGATCCACGGAATCCCCGGATCGTGGTAGTGGCTGCCATCGGGGTTGGTGCCGCTCATCGTGCCCGAAGAGATGTGCAGGAACACTGGATAGGTCCCTGTGGCGGTGGGAGCTGAGGCGATCCCGGTGTTGACGGGGGTCGTGAGGACGACCTGGCCGTCGTGCCACAGGGCCAACCGCTGCGTGGATTCGGTGACGGTCACGAACGTGTAGCCGGAATGCGAGCCGCCGCCGTTGAGTACCGCCTTGATCAGCGCTCGCCACACGTCCTGACCGGCGACCCCGTCTGTGCCCAGTCCATGGTCGTTCTGGAACGCCATGATCGCCCCCCTCGTCATCACCCCGGCTGCGCTCGGGTTCCAGAATTGATGCAGCGCGTCGGGCACGCCGGGGTACGCCCAGGAGAAGCTGCCCGCTGGGGGCATCGCAGCAGCGGTCTCCTGCGCCTTGGGGGTGAGCGGCACGCTGACACCTGGGTTATAGGTGAAGTGCAGCGGCAGGTATCCGAGCATCGCCAGCAGCTGGTGCAGCCGGACAATCGAGCCGGGCGGCACGGGCCATCTCCCGGGGTCGCCTCCGGAGGCTTGCTGGCCGCCGAGCAGGCGCACGCCGCTCGGCAGGCCGATCGTGACGGTCGCTCCGAGGCCGTATCCATAGCCTTCGGGGCGGAACACGATCGTATGCGTGCTCGTCTGATGCCAGGAGCCGGGCGTGATCGGCAGGACGGGCGGACGAAAGCGCCCGAGCGCTTGCTGCACGGACTTCGAGAATGTCAACGTGATCGGCGTGCCGGGACCGATCGTGGTACCGGGCGCCGGATTTGCCACCGCCGAGGCACCCGCTCCGGCCGGGAACCACGTGACCAGTGTCGGGCTCGAGGTCTCCCAGCTGCGCTGCGCGGCCGCGATCCACATCGATCCCGCCGGCGCGGTGCGATCGAGCGTCACGACGTCGGTCGGGGGAGTCACAGCGTGACGGCGGAGAGCTCCCCCGGATCCGTAGGAGATCGCGGCCACGGTTTCGCCGAACTGGAGGCGCAGCGGCGCGCCCGACCCGAGCGTCAGGAAATGCCCGAGCAGGTGGGCGGTCGGGGTCCTCAGCGTGAGCCGCAGCCGCTCGGTCTTACCGGTCAGCCAGGAGATCCAGCTCGGACGCCGGATGACGACCTCGATCGATACCTGACGACCCGAAGGGATGGTGTGCACCGGCCAGATCTGATGCCCTCTCAGCGTTACCGGGACCGCGCTGGCGATGGACCCGGTGACGACGCTAACGCTCTCGATCCGGCCGCCGCCCAGAGGCAGGTTCACGCGAGCAAGCGCGCTCGAGTCGGTGACCAGGCTCGCGCGGGACGAACCGAGCGCGATCGCAGCACCACCCAGGCCGGCGAGCACCAGCACGATTAGCGCCCCAATCACGTACAGCCGACGCATCAGCAGAACTCCAGATGGTACTTGCAAGATTGGACGCTTCAGCACTCACCGTCGCCGCGGCCACTCCCTGCGATCGTCTTTGCACTGAAAAGTTTGCTTGAGCGCTTCAGTGTGTGACGGCGCCCTGTGCGGCGCTCGACACCAGGCGCGCGTACTTGGCGAGCGCCACGTTGTCGATCTTGCGCTCGGGAGCTCGGTACAGGGCCGCCCGGGCCTCGATCTCCCCATCGGGAATCTCGACGTCGAGCCGCCGGGAGTCGACGTCGAGGGTCACGGTGTCGCCGTCGCGAACGATCCCGATCGGGCCTCCGCGCACAGCCTCGGGCGCGACGTGGCCCGCCATCAAGCCGTGGGTGGCGCCAGAGAACCGGCCGTCGGTGATCAGCGCCACGTCCTCGCCGAGTCCTTCGCCGACAAGCGCCGCCGTGACGGCCAGCATCTCCCGCATGCCCGGACCACCCGCGGGCCCCTCGTTGCGGATCACCACAACATCCCCGGACTGCACAGCCCGGGCGCGGACCGCCGCCATCGCGTCCTCTTCGGACTCGAACACCCGGGCTGGGCCGCTGTGCCTGCGCCGCTCGTGCCCGGCGAGCTTGACCACGCATCCATCGGGGGCGAGGTTGCCGCGCAGGATCGCCAGACCGCCCGTCGGCTTGATCGGATCCTCGAGCGGGCGCACGACCCGCTGCCCCGGGGTTTCCTCCGCCTCGTCGGCGTGCTGGCCGATGGTGCGACCGGTGACGGTCTCGGCGTCCGGATGCAGGATGCCCGCCTGGTGCAGGCGCCTGAGGACGAGCGGGACGCCGCCCGCGTCGAACAGGTCGGCGGCCACGAACTGCCCGCCAGGCTTGAGGTCGCAGAGCAGCGGAGTCTTCTCGCTGATCCGGTCGAAGTCGTCGATCGACAGCTCGATTCCCGCCTCTCTCGCGACCGCCAGCAGATGCAGGACGCCGTTGGTCGAACCGCCGCTGCACGCGACCGCGGCGATCGCGTTCTCGAGGCTCTCGCGGGTGATTACATCGCTCGGGCGCTGGCCCCGGGCGAGCACGTCCATCACCAGCTCGCCAGCCCGTCGGGCGACGTCCGCCTTGCGCGGGTCGACCGCGGGGACCATCGAGAAACCGGCCGGGCCGATCCCGAGGACCTCGAACGCCATCGCCATCGTGTTCGCGGTGAACTGCCCTCCGCATGCGCCCGCGCCGGGCGAGGCGTCCGCTTCGAGCTCGCGGAGCTCCTGCTCGGTGATCTTGCCAGCCGCGTGCGCTCCGACCGCCTCGAACACCTCCTGGATCGTCACCCGCTCGCCGTGATGGTTACCGGGCAGGATCGACCCGCCATACAGCATCAGGCTGGGGACATTGAGGCGGCACAGCGCCATGACCGTGCCGGGAATCGTCTTGTCGCACGCGCAGATCGCAACCACCGCGTCGAACATGTGGGCGTCGCACACGAGCTCGATCGAGTCCGCGATCAGCTCCCGGCTGACCAGTGACGCTCTCATCCCGGGGGTGCCCATCGTGATTCCGTCGGAGATCGCGATCGTGTTCAGCTCCATCGGCGTCCCTCCGGCTGCTCGGATCCCGTCCTTGACCTTGGCCGCCAGGGCGCGCAGGTGGAAGTTGCATGGCATCGTCTC
>CATPBV010000240.1 GCA_955652345.1 uncultured Solirubrobacteraceae bacterium
CGCTCGAGCGGCACCATCGGATCGCCCACCAGCGTCCTTATGCCGAACCCGTCGATCAGCGCGAGTGTCCGGTCGGCCACGTCCTCCGGATCGCAGCGCTCGAACTCTCCGTCCCGGATGCCGGCGGCAACCTCCTTCGCAAGCCAGGCGTGCATCCGCGCGTAGAGCTCGGCGGCAAACGGGCGGAGCTCCTCGTGGCGGACCGCGCGCAGCCACAGCTCGACCCACAGGACCCAGTCGTCGCGAAGCTCGGGCGAGCTGGGCAGGCACTGCTCGATCATCCATTCGAGTCGCTCCGCATGCGACGCTCCGGGAAGCTCGCCGCCCGCCGTGCGGGAAGCGTCGGCGTGCGCGTAGGAGTAGTCGAGCGCTTCCGCCAGGAGCGCGTCGCGGCTAGCAAAGTGGTAGTGGACGAGCGCCGTGGAGACGCCCGCGTCCATCGCGATTCGGGCGATCCGGACGCCATCGATGCCCTCGCTGGCGATCCGCCTCACCGCCGCGGCGAGGATGCGCTCCCGGGCGCGGGTTGCGCGCTCCGTGCTGCTCACCTCGAGCGCGCGTCGGGCACGAGGTCAGCGCGCACCCGATCCGCAAACCAGGCGACGGCGGCCTCGCGCCGGGACAGCGGTCCGCACGCGTAGCCTCGGGTCTGCAGGCCCTGCTGGACGTTGTCGACGAGGTCGATGTCCTCCTTCAGAACGAGCGTGTTCAGGCGCTGGTTCATCCACTGGACCGCGCGCGTGCGGATACCGCTGGTGGGCGGGCGGTAGGCGGCCCAGATGTCGTACGTCCGCGCGGTGCCGTCGGGCATGAGCTGCCAGGTGTTGACCTGGTCGGGGTACAGGTCGATCGCCGTGTTCGGATAGATGAACGCGTAGCGCCAGACGCGCTGGTCCTCTTTCCCCAGTCCGGGCATCGGCTCGACGAGCTGCGCGTAGAGCCGCTCGAGCCGGTTGCTGCTCGGCTTCTCGCGCAGCGGCGCGTCGAACCACACGTGGTGCTCGTGCACGTCGACGTCGTAGTACTTGTAGTCGAGCATTCGCATCAGCCCGGGATGGGCGATCGGGATGTGGTAGCCCTCGACGTAGTTCTCGACGACCAGCTTCCAGTTGGCCGGCTGAGCGCCGCTCCCGCCGCGGAAGGTGCGCAGCGAAGGAATCCGGTAGGGCTCGAGACGCCGCGGCAGATCGCCGACGAGCTCGGCGAGCGCGGGCGCATCCTCATCCAGGTTGACGAACACCAGGCCGCAGAGCTCCTCGACGCGCGCGGGCATCAGGCTGAGCGTGCTCTTGTCGAGGCGCTCGCCGAACATCAGGCCCTCCGGGACGCCGATCAGGCTTCCGTCGAACCGGTACGTCCACCCGTGGTAACGGCAGCGAATCGCCCCCTTGCACTGGCCGGAGCCGCTCAGCAGCCGCGACGCCCGGTGGCGGCAGACGTTGCGGTACGCGCGCAGACGGTGTTGCTTGTCGCGAACGACGAGGACCGGCTGGTTGCCAGCCCGCGTCGTGATGTAGCTGCCCGGAGACGGCAGGGCGCTGGCATGACCCGCGAGCTGCCAGGTCCGCTCGAAGATCCGCTCCTGCTCGGCCTCGAGCAGCGCCGGGTCTGTGTAGAAGTGAGGCAGCAGGGCGGTGCCGGCGGCGCGGTCCTCGACGGCGGGAGGCGCAGCTGGCGTGGTGGGCGGGGCTTCGACCGGTTGCATGTGGCCATTCCTGACTTTGTGATCAGTTTGGTGTTAGTCTAAGGCCATGGTCAAGCGCGGCTATTGGCGCTCGCTGCTGCCCGCGTCCAACCGCGGCGCTTGGCTATCGCTGACTCCTGAGCCCGAGCGCGAGCTTCCGCGGCTCGTGGCGACGCTCCGCTGTGGACACCGACCGCCGCCCGACGTGGTCACGGCCGAGGAGACCCGAGTGAACCGCTTGGTGCTACACGGCAGCAAGGCCGCCTGGCTTCGTTACCTGCACCGCGCGGTCGAGCTGCTCGACACCGAGCCGCCCGCCGATCCGATGATCGCGAGCGCGCGAGCGAGGGCGATCGAGGTCCTCGCGAACCATCACAATCTGCTGCTCGGGCTCCCGGGCCGTGCTGCGCGACGGACTGCCGGGGACCGGGCCCGTCTGGAGGCGCTCGCCGCGCGGCGGGCGCGGAGTATCCCCACGATCTGAGGAAATACATGAACTCGCTCACCGCCACCAGCCCCGCCGACCAGGGTTTCACCCCCGACCAGCTCGAGCTGCAAGAGCGCGCGCGGACTTTCGTCGAGACCGTGCTGATCCCGCTCGAGGTGCAGGCCGAGGAGGCGGGCGGTCGGCTGGCGCATGAGACGATCGAGGAGATCAAGCGCGAGGCGATCGCTGCTCGGCTCAACGGCGGCCGCGTCCCGACCCAGCACGGTGGCCAGGGCTGGTCGATGATCGAGTGGTTCCTGGTGGGCGAGCAGTTAGGCCGGGTCACCGGCGGGCTGCACTGGCATGTGCCGAGTGCCTACAACGTGCTTCTGTCCGGCTCACCCGAGCAGATCGAGCGCTATCTCGTCCCGGCGGTCCGCGGCGAAGGCGGTGACGCCTATGCCGTGACCGAGGCCGAGGCCGGTTCGGACCCGGACGGGATCGCGAGCAGCGCGGTGCAGTCCGATGGCGGATGGCGGATCAACGGCGAGAAGTGGTTCGTCACGTCCGGCGACGTCGCGCGCGTGCTGATCGTGATGGCCAACGTCGTCGACGGCCCGGAGCGCCTGCCGACGCTGTTCCTGATCGAACCCGGCGCGCCGGGGGTCGAATTCGTCGATGACCCCAAATTCACCCACAACTACCCGCACGGGCATCCGACGATCCGCTTCAGCGACGTGGAGGTCGGACCGGAGGCGGTAATCGGCGGTGTTGGGGAGGGGCACCGGCTCCAGCGCGAGTGGTTCACCGAGGAGCGCCTGGGAATTGCGACCCACGGCCTCGGCGCGATGTGGCGCCTGCTCGAGGACACCACCAGCTGGGCCCTCGCCAGACACCAGGGCGGCCAGCGGATCATGGACTATCAGGGCGTGTCGTTTCCGCTCGCGGACTCGGCGACCGACGCCGCGGTCGGACGCCTGCTCGCGCTCCAGGTTGCGGGCATGGTCGATGCCGGGGCCGACCCCAAGCTGATCCACGCGAAGGCGTCGATGGCCAAGCTGTTCGTCAGCGAGGCCGCGGGCCGCTGCGCCGACCGGGCGGTGCAGATCTTCGGAGGTCGCGGCTATCTGCGCAGCAACGTCGCCGAGCGCTTCCTGCGCGAGCTGCGCGTGGACCGGATCTGGGAAGGGACGAGCGAGATCCAGCGGCTGATCATCGCTCGCGCACTCGAGCGGCGCGGCGTCGAGGCGACGATCCATTGAACCTGGACCGTCTGTTTCGCCCGGCCTCGGTCGCCGTGGTCGGGGCGACCGACCGTCTCGGTAGCTACGGCGGGCAGACGCTGCTCAACCTGCATGCGATCGGCTACCCGGGGCGGATCTGGGGTGTCAACCCGAATCGCGCCGAGGCGCTCGGCCATCCGTGCTACCCGACGATCGCCGAGCTGCCGGAGGTCCCCGACGCCGTCGTGGTTGCGGTACCGGCGCCCGGGGTCCCGGATGTCATCGAGCAGGCCGGAGCGCATGGCTGCGGCGGGGCGGTCGTTTACGGCGCGGGCTTCGCGGAGGCGGCCGCCGGGGTCGAGCTCCAGCGCGAGCTGATCGCCGCCGCTCGGCGCCACGACCTGCCGGTGTGCGGCCCAAACTGCGACGGGATCGTCGCGATGCATTCGCGAGCCGCGCTGTGGGGCGATGCCCTGGACCCGACGGAACCGGGGGCGGTTGCGCTCGTGTCCCAGAGCGGGAACCTCGCGGTCAACGCGCTCGCCACCCGGCGGGGCCTGCGGCTCCACACGGTGATCGCCAGTGGGAATCAGGCGGTTCTGTCGGCAGCCGACTACCTCGAGTTCCTGGCCTCGGAGGACGGCGTCCGGTCGGTGGCGCTTTATCTGGAGGACGACGGGTCCGGGCCCGATCTGTGCGACGGCCTCGCGGCCTGCGCATCTGCCGGGATCCCGGTCGTTGTGCTGAAGGTCGGGACCTCGTCGGCGGGGGCGCGAGCGGCGGCTGCCCACAGCGCCGCGCTTGCGGGCGACCAGCGGGTGTTCCGCGCCCTCGTGGAGGAAGCCGGGGCGATCTGGGCGCCAGATGTCCACGACCTCCTCGAGCTGGCGAAGACGCTCGCCACCCCGCGGCCGGGCGGGCCGTCTAAGGACGGCGCTGCGCCGCGGGGCGGACTTGCGATCATGACGTGCTCGGGGGGCGACTCGGCTCAGGCGGCTGACGAGGCCCCTCTGTTGGGGATGGAGCTGGCGGAGCTCTCCCCCGAGACGCAGCGCCGGCTGGCGGAGCTGCTGCCGCCGCAGGCGACAGTCGCAAACCCGCTCGACTACACCGCGCTGATCTGGGGCGAGCGCGATCCGCTAAGCGAGATCGTCCGGGCACTGGGGGAGGACCCGTCAGTCGGTCAGGTGCTCGTCTTCTACGACCAGCCCTACGGCCTCACCGGGGCCCCCGAGGAATCCTGGCGCGCGGTCCGCGAGGCGGTCATCGAGGGAGCGGCCGTGAGTCCCGCTCCGGTGATGGTGAGCTCCACGCTGCCGGAGCTGCTCGACGACTCCTCCGCGCTGACGTTTGCGCTGGCGGGCGTACCCGCGGCGGCGGGGCTCCGCACGGGGATGCGCTGCGCGGCCGCCGCACGGACGGCGTCCGGAGATCCGGTGCGCCTGCGCGAGATCGCGGCCACGGCTCGCGCCGCCACCGCGGGTCCGTTGGCGGAGGGTGCGTGGCTGGCCGAGCACGAGGCCAAGGAGCTGCTCAGAGGCGCAGGGGTGAACGTGATCGACGGCCGGGTCCTCACAGGCGAGGATGACGCGGTGCGCGCCCTCGATGAGCTGGGCGGGCGGATCGCGATGAAGCTCAGCGCAGCGGCGCTCCGACACAAGTCGGAGCTCGGCGCCGTGGTACTCGATCTGGACACCGAGGGCGATGTCCGCAGCGCCTTTCGCAGGCTTGACGAGCTTGCGGACGCGCACGGCGGCGCGGTCCTGGCCGAGCGAATGGCCTCGGGTGGGGTCGAGCTGATCGTCGCCGCGCACACCGACGGGATCGTTCCCGCAGTGGTCATCGGCCTGGGCGGGATCTGGACGGAGCTGCTCGAGGACGTGCGGGTGGTCCCGCTTCCAGCTCACGCCAACCGGATCGAGCAGGAGCTCCGGCTGCTGCGAGGCGCGCCGCTGTTGCTGGGAGCCCGAGGTACGCGTCTGGTCGACCTCGGCGCCGTCGCTCGGCTCGCGGAACGGGTCGGCGAGCTGCTGATCGCGGACTCGCTCGAGCTGATCGAGTGCAACCCGGTTCTGGCGGGTCCAGACCACGCGGTTGCGCTCGACGCGTCCATCCGACGCGGCGCGGCGGTAAAGACCCTCGACCAGGCGCTCACCCAAGAACAGGCATCGTGCCCGATGTGATCGTCATCGGCGGCGGGTTCGCCGGAGTGACGGCCGCGCGCGAAGCCGCGCTGCGGGGTCGCTCGGTACTCCTGCTCGAGGCGCGGGCCCGGCTGGGGGGCCGCACCTGGAACGCTCCCTGGGACGGTGCGAGCATCGAGTACGGCGGCGCCTGGGTTCACTGGCATCAGCCTCACACCTGGTCTGAGATCACCCGTGCCGGCTTGCGTGTGCAGATCAGCGACGACGCGGCTCGCGCGGCCTGGTACGTGGGGGAGGAGCGGCGCGTGGGCTCGATCGAGGAGCGCGACGAGATCGCGCGCCGCGGCTGGGATCGGTTCGTCGAGGGCGTCGAGGCCGCGCTGCCGATGCCTCACGACCCGCTGTATGCAATCCACAAGCTCGTGCGTTTCGATCGGCTATCGATCGCGCAGCGGCTCGACGAGCTCGCGCTGCCGGTGGAGGAGCGCGCCGTGCTGGCCGCGGAGCTCGAATCGCTCGCGCACGCTCCGATCGATCAGGCGGGCGCCGTCTCGGTCCTTCGCTGGCACGCGCTGTCGGGATACAGCCTCGCGCTCACGCAGTTCACCGGCGGGCGGGTCACGCTCGAGCGAGGCACTGGCGCGCTGCTGGATGCAATCGCGAGCGCCGCCCCGTTCGAGCTCCGGCTCGAGTCGCCGGTGGCGGCCGTCAGGCACGACGGCGATCTCGTCGAGGTCGAGACGCGCTCCGGCGAGCTCGCCAGCGCGCGGGCGGTTGTCGTCGCCGTGCCTTTGAACGTGCTCGGCGTGATCGAGTTCTCGCCGCCGCTGGCCGAACCCAAGCGGGCCGCGGCCGCGCTGGGCCAAGCGTCCCGAGGGATCAAGATCTTCATCCGCGCGCGGGGCGAGGCGCTTCTCCAGAACTCGATCCGCGCTGGCCACCCGTTCGGGTATCTGGACA
This sequence comes from uncultured Solirubrobacteraceae bacterium, assembly GCA_955652345.1. Taxonomy (GTDB): domain Bacteria; phylum Actinomycetota; class Thermoleophilia; order Solirubrobacterales; family Solirubrobacteraceae; genus Palsa-465. The sequence continues at coordinate 6,439 of CATPBV010000240.1, forward strand.
GCGAGACGCTGCTCGAGGACGGGACGCAGCTGATGATCGGCTTCGGCCCCGATGCGCAGATGCTCGACGCGGGCGATCTGCGCAGCGTCCAGCGCGAGCTCGACTCGATCATGCCCGGATACCAGGCGGTCATGGCGACCGCGCACGACTGGCTCACGGACGAGTACTCGCTCGGCACCTGGGCGATCCACCGTCCCGGCTGGTACGAGCACTTCCACGC
>CATPBV010000241.1 GCA_955652345.1 uncultured Solirubrobacteraceae bacterium
GATCGGCGGCGAGCCCATGCCTTTTTTTTTTAATTATAAGGCGATCAATGAGTTCTATATTGTGTTCGTCGTCGGCAGCGTCAGCCTCGGGGACTCCTCGACGATGGTCGCTGCCTGCGCCACCGCGCGGGAGGCTCAGCGGCGCTGGGCGGCCGTCCCAGCGCCGGTGCGCGGTCAGGTGATCGCCAACGCCGCGGGACTGGTGCAGCGCAACAAGTCCCAGCTCGCCGCGGTCGTCACGCGCGAGATCGGCAAGCCGGCGCGCGAGGCGCTCGGGGAGGTTCAGGAGGTCATCGACACCTGCGAGTTCTTCCTCAGCGAGGGGCGGCGGCTGTATGGCATGACCGTCCCCTCCGAGATGCCGGACAAGCAGCTGTTCACCTACCGGACGCCGGTCGGCGTCGCGACGATCATCACCGCCGGCAACTTCCCCGTCGCCGTGCCGTCCTGGTACATCGTGCCGGCACTGCTGTGCGGGAACGCGATCGTCTGGAAGCCGGCGGCGTACGCCTCGGCGTGCGGGCAGGCGCTAGCTGAGCTCCTGTGGCGTGCCGGCGTGCCGCGCGACGTGCTCAACCTGCTGCTCTCCGACGGCCCGAGCACGTTCGAGGGACTCGAACAGGCGCTGTCGCAGGGACTGGTGCAGAAGGTCGGGTTCACCGGGTCGACCGAGGTCGGGCAACGGATCGGCGAGCTGTGCGGCCGCCACCTGCAGACGCCCTGCCTCGAGCTCGGCGGCAAGAACCCGCTGGTCGTGATGCCCGACGCGAAGCTCGAGCTCGCCGTCGAGGGCGCCCTGTTCAGCGGCTTCGGGACTGCTGGGCAGCGCTGCACCTCGCTCGGGACGGCAATCGTCCACGAACGGGTGCACGACGAGTTCCTCGAGCGGTTCGCGCGCGCGGTGAGCGATGCCCCGATCGGCGATCCCACGCAGGACGTGCTGTACGGCCCGATGCTCGACGAGCGATTCCTCGAGCGCTTCGAGCGTGAGCACCTCGGGCTGGTGCGCGATCACCACTCGCTGCACGGCTCGTCCGCCACCGGTCGGATCACTGCAGTGGCTCCGCGCGCCGGCTTCGTCGGCGGCGACCCCGAGCGCGGCCTGTACTGCCACCCGACGATCGTCAGCGGCGTGCGTGTGGACGACGAGATCGCCAACACGGAGACGTTCGGCCCGATGGTGGGAGTTGCCTCCTTCGCCGACTGGGAGGAGGCGATGGCGTTGGCCAACAACCACGGGTTCGGCCTGTCGAGCGCGATCTACACGGATGATCCCCGCAGCGCGTTCCGTTTCCGCGAGCAGATCAGCGCCGGAATGGTCAGCGTCAACAACTCGACCTCCGGCGCGGAGGCGCACCTCCCGTTCGGCGGCAACGGCAAGTCCGGCAACGGCGCCCGGCAATCGGGCGTCTGGGTGCTCGAGCAGTTCACCCGCTGGCAGTCGATGAACTGGGACTACTCCGGAAAGCTCCAGAAGGCGCAGATGGACGTCGCGGAGATCGAGGCCGACCTCGACTATCGCCTCTAGCGCATGAGCGTTGAAACAGGGACCACGCGGAGCATCGAGCAGATCGCTGTGCTCGGGCTCGGCAACGTGGGCGGTTTGATCGCGGACATGCTCGCCGAGCGGGGGTTCGACGTACAGGGCGTCGACGCCGACAGCCGCAGGGCGGCGGACGACGGGGTGCTGATCGTCGACGTCGCCGATCCCGAGGCCACGGCGAGCCTGTGCAGGGGCGTCGACGCCGTCATCTCGTGCCTGCCGTATTTCCTGAACGCCGGCGTTGCAGCGGCCGCGCACAGCGCCGGGATCCACTACCTCGACCTCACCGAGGACGTGCCGACCTCGCAGATGATCCAGCAGCTTGCCAAGAGTGGGTCGAGCGCATTCATACCGCACTGCGGGCTTGCGCCCGGGTTCATCTGCATGGTCGGCGCGAGCCTGGCGGGAGGGCTCGACCGAGTCGATCGGATAGCGCTGCGCGTGGGCGCACTGCCGAGCAGTCCCAACACCGCTCTCGGCTACGCCTGCAACTGGTCACCCGCGGGCGTCATCAACGAATACCTCAATCCGGGCGAGCGCCTGCACGACGGCCAGCGCGTGACCGTTCCGTCGCTGAGCGAGCTCGAGCAAATCGTGATCGATGGCGTGCGCTACGAGGCGTTCAGCACCTCCGGCGGGCTCGCGACGATGTGCGAGACGTTCGCCGGTCGCGTCGAGCGGCTCGACTACAAGACGATCCGCTACCCCGGCCACTGCGACCTGATGCGCTTCCTCCTGCATGAGCTCCGGCTCGAGGCCAACCCCGAGCTCGCGCAGCAGCTGTTGATCGCGGCGTGTCCACCGGTGCGCGACGATCTGGTCGTCGTCTACGCGGCGGCGGAGGGAGCTCACGCGGGACGGGTCCGGCGCGAGGAGTTTGTCCGCACCTTCCGGCCGCGGGAGATCGCCGGCGCAGCCCGGACGGCGATCGCCTGGACGACCGCGGCGGGCGCCGTCGGGATGGTCGAGCTGCTCGCGCAGGGCGCGCTTCCCTCCAGCGGGCTGATCCGTCAGGAGGATGTCTCGCTCGATGCGTTCCTGCAGACGTCCGCCGGCCAGCTGATGGGAGACGAGCCCTCGGGTGCCGAGCGCGATGAGGCACCCGTCACGCTTGGGTGACCGTCACGCGGTGACGAGCGTGACCGTCACGCGACCAGCTTGACGATCGCGGCGAGCCCCACAGCCACGATCACCATCCGCAGCGCCCACTCCGGCAGGCGACGGGCGCCGTGAGCGCCGAGCACGCCGCCCGCGGTCGAGCCGGCGGCGATCAGCGCCGCGGGCAGCCACGCGATCTGCGCCGCGATCACGAACACCACTCCTGCCACGAGGTTCACGAGGCCCGCCAGCACCACCTTCAGCGCGTTGATCCGCTGGAGATCGTCGTCCACGGAAAGCCCCAGAATCGACAGCAGGATGATTCCCTGGGCGGCACCGAAGTATCCGCCGTACACGCCGCTGAGGCCGACCGCCCCGGTGGCCACGGGACCGGCTTGCTCGCTCTGGCGCGGGGGGTGCGACGGATGAGCCCGCGACAGTGTCGGCTGGAGCACGATCAGCACCAGCGCAAGCGCGATGAACACGGGCACGATCGCCTTGAAGGCCGAGGCGGGGAGGATCAGCAGGGCCACCGCGCCGGCGATCGCGCCGACCGCCGAGGCCGCGGCCAGCGGCATCGCGCGCCGGGCCTGCCCACCCAGCTCGCGCCGATAGCCGACCGCGCCCGCGATCGAGCCCGGAACCAGCCCCACGGTGTTCGACACGTTCGCCACCACAGGCGCGTACCCGAACGCCAGCAGGACCGGGAAGGTGATCAGCGTGCCGCTGCCGACGATCGCGTTGATCGCCCCGGCGGCGACGCCCGCGGCGAGGACCGCGGCGATCTGAAGGGCGCTCACGAGCGACGGCCGACGATCGCGAGCGCGGCGTCGTGCACCCGGCCGTTGCTGGCGAGAGCGCCGTGCTCACCGTCGGCTGTCGGCACGCCCCGTAGATCGGTGAACCGCCCTCCTGACTCCTCGACGATCGCCATCGGCGCGGCCAGGTCCCACAGCGAGACGACCGCCTCGGTCGAGACGTCGGCGGCTCCCTCGGCGACGAGCATGTATCCCCAGAAGTCGCCGAAGCCTCGCGTCCTCCAGCAGCTTCGGCTGAGCTCGAGCAGCGCCTCGAGTGAGCCGCTCTCATCCCATCCGTCTAGCCCCGACAGGCACAGCTGCGCGTCGGCCAACTCGCGAACCGCCGAGACGCCCAGCGACCGAGGGCCGCGGCCAAGGCCGTCGCTGACGAACGCGCCCGCGCCTCGTGCCGCCCACCACCGCCGCCCGAGCGCCGGCGCCGACACCACCCCGATCGCGATCTGACCCTGATCCTCGAGCGCCACGAGCGTGGCCCACACGGGGATGCCACGGACGTAGTTCTTTGTCCCGTCGATCGGATCGATGATCCATCGGCGAGCCCCGTCGACGGTCAGTGTCCCGAACTCCTCTCCCAGGACAGAGTCCCCAGGGCGTACCGCCGCTAGCCGCTCCCGGATCGCGTGCTCGACCGCC